>JBALXO010000170.1:0-3337 GCA_036960615.1 Cocleimonas sp.
TGATTAGTTGGCTCATCCATGAGAAGAATATTATTCTTGCTCATCATAAGTTTGCCAAAGATCATACGACCTTGTTCACCACCTGAAATCACTTTTACAGATTTTTCACTATCGTGTTTAGAGAACAATAATCTTCCTAGTACCGAGCGTATAGACTGCTCATCATCTTCTTCTTTGCGCCAGTTATTCATCCAGTCATACAATGACTCACCATTTTCAAACTCGTAGGCATGGTCTTGAGCATAAACTCCTAATGTAGCGTTCTCTGACCACTTAACCATTCCGCTATCAGGCTTTATATCATTAGCTAAACAACGTAACAATGTTGATTTACCGATACCGTTTGGTCCAATAATAGCGATTCGTTCACCCACTTCGACCATTAAGTCTACATCACGAAACAATGGACCATCGTAACTTTTACTGAGTCCTTTAACTTCTAGAATATTCTTAAAAAGCTTCTTTTCTTGTTCGAAAACAATATAAGGATTAACTCGACTAGATGGCTTGATATGGGCCAATTCAATCTTATCTAGCTGCTTCTGACGTGATGTAGCTTGCTTAGCTTTTGAAGCATTAGCAGAGAAACGACTTACGAATTGCTGGAGTTCTGCAATCTTAACTTTCTTCTTAGCATTTTCATTTTGAAGCTGCTCGCGTGATTGTGTCGCTGCCGTCATGTACTCATCATAATTTCCTGGGAACATGCGTAATTCGCCATAATCCAAGTCAGCCATATTAGTACAGACACTATTTAAGAAGTGACGGTCATGCGAGATAATAACCATAGTACTTTTACGATTGTTAAGGATCTTTTCTAGCCAGCGGATGGTATTTATATCAAGATTGTTAGTTGGCTCATCAAGCAATAACAAATCAGGGTTAGAAAACAAAGCCTGTGCAAGTAAAACACGAAGCTTCCAGCCTGGAGCAACTGAACTCATTGACCCCCAATGTTGATCTTCTGAGATTTCTAGTCCTAGTAATAATTCACCAGCACGTGATTCAGCGGTATAACCATCCATTTCACCAAATTCAATTTCCAGGTCAGCAACTTTGATACCATCTTCTTCGGTCATTTCCGGTAATGAATAAATACGATCACGTTCTAACTTGATTGCCCACAATTTTTTGTCGCCCATGATGACGGTATCAAGTACGCTGAATTCTTCAAATGCGAATTGATCCTGTCCAAGTACTGAGAAGCGTATGTCTTGGTCGATAGTCACATTGCCGGCAGTTGGTGTTAATTCACCACTTAAAATTTTCATGAACGTGGATTTACCACAACCATTTGCTCCGATTAAACCATAACGGTTTCCGTTGCCAAATTTTACAGAAACATTCTCGAATAGTGGCTTTTCGCCAAACTGCATTGTGATATTTGATGCTGAAATCAAAACTATTTACCTGATTAATGTTTATATTTGCGGCAGGCAAAAAAATGCACAGCCTTCAAAATCGAACGACTGTGCATTATAAGTTGAATACTTGGCTAATCAAGCTTTATTAGGCCCGACCAGACAGGCTTAATACATACTCACTAGGGTTCGGGACGACGAATCTATTGATGCTTGTCGAATTTGACTACGTCCGCCAATGCGTTGATCTATTGCTTCAGCTAACTGATGTACTGCCATTGCATAATGGCTACTATGATTATAACGAGTAATGACATAAAAGTTATGACCGCCCAACCAAAGTTCATCTCCACTATATGTATTTAACTTAATCAAACTAGCTTTACCTGAGATATTCCCTAATTGATTAGCAGACACCCCCCTACTTTTTAGACGAGTTAATGAATGACTACTTTTAAATCCTGTCTTTAAGGTTCTGTATTTAGAGTTTTGAGAAACTGCAGGGACAGCAACCGTTCCACCTGTTTGCCACCCATGCTTTTTAAAATAGTTAGCAACACTACCAATAGCATCATGTGCCGTCCATAGATTTACCGATCCACTTCTATCATGATCAACTGCATAGCGCTTAATATTACTTGGCATAAATTGACTAAGGCCTAATGCACCTGCATATGAAGCCATTGGCTTCAACGGATCTAAACCCTCTTTACGTGTCATTAGTAAATAGGCTTCTAGTTCTCTTGTGAAATACTTACCACGACGCGGGTTACTAAATCCCATTGCAGCTAAAGCATCAATTGCTCTGTTTTTACCAACATTGCCACCATAACGAGTTTCGACACCAATTATGCCAAGAATATATTCTTGTGGCACACCGTACATTTGTTCTGCACGTTGAAGTGCAATACGGTTATTTTTCCAGAATTGAACACCTTTACTAATCGTTCTTTCTGTTAGGAAGTTATCACGATATCTATCCCAACGACCGGCTCTTGGTTTACTTTTCTTGGTGCTTTTACGAGAGCCAAAAGCATCTCTATATGCCATTCTTTTTAAAAATGGCGTTGCTTCAGTACTGGATAACAAATAGTTTAAATAGCCACGATCAAATCCGTGTTTTGAAACCATTCTATTGATGAATGAATTCGCCTGCTGATTGGTAGCATAATCGCCAGAAAGTGATGCGTAACGAATATTGTTAACAGGTGCTTTATAGGAAGGAGTTTTGTATTGGCTTTTAGGTTGATACTTAACCACAGGCTTAGCTTTGACAGCTTTAAGGTGCAACTGTTTTCTAACTTTCAGAACAGGCTTATCTTTAGCAGCTAAAGCATCTTTATCCCATTGCTCGAGTATACTTGCATAAAGTTTTTGTTCTTGCACCTTCTCAGCAGTAGACTCGGCTTGAACACGATGTATGACCGTCTTTTTCTTTGCTGTATCGTTTAAATTATTATTACTACAAGCTGAAACACCCACAATAGTGATTAATATAATAAGACTATGATAAAGTCTAATAGACATGATTTTCCCCTTTGATAAATCAATCCTTGAATACCCAAACTTTATTTTACATATATAAAATAAATGGTAGCTGAATAGTAATGAATTATTTTAGCTAAAACTCTGAATAATAATGTATAAAAAAAGATACTCCCCTATTTTTGACACTTTGTTCTACATATAACTTCAATATCTTACCTAATGTACATTTATATCTGTTTGGTAAAGAACTCATCATTTATTAAGCAACAGATATACCATCCAAGCCTCAGTCACAAAAATACAAATCAACGTCCCCAATTTATTTTTTAGTATATTACTTACTCATGATCAATTTAGTAATAAGTAGAATGCATCTAGGAAACTACTTCCTCACACATGAAACTAATATCAATTACTAGCAAGGTCTGATTAGAAAAAAGCCCCCTCACCTTAATGTCACTTTCTATCTATTGATTATATTCGTTTCA
>JBALXO010000022.1:0-42859 GCA_036960615.1 Cocleimonas sp.
TCGATTCCCCCCCGCTCCACCAAATAAAGACCTTTTTAATCAATAAGTTATACCTAGTAACTTTTAGATTTGGCCATAAACAGAACACCGTTTATGATAAAAAACCGCTTAATTGCGGTTTTTTTATACCTATATTTACTATGAATAGTATTTCACCTATTTTTATAGGTATCTTAACAATATTATTAAAATAGGCATTAAATCTACACAAGTATTCAGTTAAACCCTAACATCATATAGTTAATGCCCATTCATAGATTAAATACAAGATGATCGAGACAAGAAAGTACTTTTGGTAATATCTACCATTCGTAATACTTTACCCCCGTATTACGAAACGGGGGTATGAAAAAAGTCACCTATAGGTGACTTAAGTTCAAATTGTAATTTCCTCATTAAGACAGTAAATGCCACACGTCGGACCTTGGTCATGAACGATAGGAACAGAGTTTTGATTAGACTTTGTATCAATAAAACGACATTTTATTCGGTTATTGGCCTACGTTGAACACGTCAGAACAATGCGAATATATAAAATCACAGCTATTTCCCTATTGTTAAAGTCTATCACTCAGCATTCAACACAGATTCTTATTTCAGCTATTTATCACTATTTCTGCGGTCAGTAGCTAAACCGAATACAGCACGGCTTATTCAACATTAGTAGGTCCATGGCGATTGAGAATATCTCTTATTTCCTGTTCTTCACTCTCTGGCATCTTCACCTTAATCTATAATTTTTTTTCATTGATGAAAAAATTTTCCGTTGGAACTCCCTTATTCTTAAGTTCATCATCAACATTTTTAAGCGCAATTTTATCTGTATATGTTGCCGTAGTCATTGTGTACATAACAGTTTCCTCCTATTTTTCAAATATCTTCTATAGGGTAGAATCGATCTCATGAACAGTAGCTTTATAATTCGTTAACTACCACTCATCAAAGATGTCTACACCGCTTCTATTTGTATTAAGGTTATCATTTAGGAATATTAAGCTCCCTGATAAATGTCATTTATTATCTATTAAAACGTCTAATTACAGCTTCAATGGTAATGAGTACCTTAGCTATTTGGTAATAATGATAATTGGAGAACGCCCTACATTGTCTTTATTTAGGTAATAATGATGGCTAATAGGCCAATTAATGTAAAAACCACAAGAGGCTAACGTTAGAGTCAGTTAAAGTGTGAAAAGTCACTGACCGACGGTCAACGGCGACTCTGCGCTTAGAAAAGACGTTTGCCATAAGTACCAACTAATCTCCTCTATGCAAACATTCGAGACCCTTTTGATAAACAACAATACAATTACAATATAGAAAAATGGACTTCCCTGATTTCACTAGACAGTTTTTAACTTTTAGCCCTTGCACTGTAAATGGAATAAGACAATGCTAAGAGCAAACAAATAGCCGCTGGAATTAATAAAGCATTAAACGTCAAAACACTAAAAAGATACGCACCAAATACCCCACCCAGAATAAATCCCATAATGATGAGTAGAAACAATACTGCTTTTCTTTTATCAAAGGCCTCACCTCTGAGTCTTGAGCCTAACATAAGACCAAGATCCGTAAATATCCCTGTTACGTGTGTTGTTCTGATAACAGCACCGCTGTAGGTGGTTACAAGTGCATTTTGAAGTCCACATGCAGCGGAAGCTAAATAATGGCCTAATAACGAGCCCTTTGATAAGAAATAAATTGAAGCGAAAATAAAAATGGCTTCCAAGGTAAGAAGACGACTGTAGTTGCGGCCTAATTTCAACGAGCCACTTTTGAGGAAATAGCCAGATATGGCAGAGCCAAATAAGAAGCTAAGTAAAATGAGAGCCAAATGAAGTGTATCAGCAAAGCTTGAGTTTATAGAACCTGATCCAAGAAGTGTTGCTGTACCAGATAAGTGTGAAATAGATTGGTGATTAAAGCCCAAAAGTCCGATAGAGTTAATAAACCCCGCAACGAATGCGAGAACAAACGCACCATATTCTACCCATCGAGGTAATTTTGAAATCACGATAATCCTTTAAGCAGTTTCCCATGACAATAGAAAAACAGTTTACTTAAATGATGAGGAACAAAACAGGAAACTGTTTCATTCCTCTTGATTAATTTATTATGTTATGAGCTACATTTCCCTTTTATAGCCATTTCTAATTTTGATATTTCTCTTTTTCCTTTTTCTTCATCAACTAATTCGACACCTGCACCACCAACAAAAACACCCATTTTTATATATTGACTCACAAAGTAGTTTTTACCATTTTCTGCTTTCACAATGAGATCATTAGGTGAAAATTCTGATTCTGTAGAAACTTTCAGTTCACTATCCCCATTGACTTCTTCATAAAAAAACATATTAGGAGCAGTTTCACCTAGACAATCCCCGTTTAACCAAACATCTTTTTTTAATGCTCCGCCCAAACTTCCAGATCTATAAACATATAAACCAGCTTTTCCTTCTGATGGGGAATTGTACTGTTTTGCTAAATCACTCTTTGCTTGTGATTCCATAGGAACACTTGTACAGCCTGAAATTAGAGATACAGTAATCACAACCGTTGCTAAAACGTTATTCATTTTTCTTCCTTTTTATAATTATGAGCTTCAACTGCTCGTTTCTTTTGAAATTACATAAAAGCTCACTCTACGAGTAAAAACCTTTTTTCTGTAGAATCATTAATTGCTTAATTTATTTATAATATAAATGCTTTTATATTTTTGGTATATCAAGTACTTATTAATATTATTTCATGCAAGTTTTATGGTCTAGTATTTTTATCTCGATTTCTCAGTGAAAGCGAGCAAACAATAGTATATTAGTGGTAAAGCTAATGTAATGGTCAAAAGCAAACATAACTGTATACATAAGGGTATTCTTAAAGAAAGATTTTAGGACAGTACAAGTGGTTTTAAAATAGTTTTGCGCATAACTAAATATCAATTTAACACCGTGCACCGTTTACATATAAAAGTATCAGTTCGTAGTCCCCTATTTAACTGCCTTAGTAATCGTTAAAAGAGTATTGAACACGATAATAGGTTTGAATAAAAACACCAATTACTTCCAATCTTTGATGCCATAAGAAGCTAGAATTTCATTAAGTCGTTTAGACTCTCTCAGCTTTAGTTGCTCACTAACAAGGATTTTTGCAAGAATTTTAGCCTCTTTATTTTTTGGCGAAAAACCAATAAATATGTCTTCTTCATAAGCAATGCCTGATTCTGCTAGAGTAATATTTAGATTATTATTTTTTATATGATAGTTAAGCACATTAGCATCTTCAATAATGACATCTACACGTTTTTTTACGAGTGTATTTACTAGCCTATTAATTGAATTTAGGCCAGCAATTCTATGTACTAATAATTTATTGTTTTCATTAAACTCTATATAGTCTTCATATAGATTTCCATAAGAATAATCTTGAATCACACCTAAAGTAACCAAGGATAGTGATTTTAGGGTTGAGTAACGCCATTTATATTCAGGTAACGTGAAAAAAGTATGTTTTGCGACACCTTGGGGTATGGAAGGAAAAATTAATGCTGGCACTTCATTTTTACCAACCCCCACTAAACCATCAGCTCTGCCATTAAGCACTTCATTTATAGCTCGTGACCAAGGCATTACTTCATATTTAACGCTATAACCATTTTCCTTAAATGCAATTTTAGCGAGTTCAATCAAATAACCAGAATTTAACGTGTCGGATTTACAATTATATGGACACCAAGGGTCACCAACCAAAATAATTTCTTTTAAATTTTTATTTGCCGTAGTCATTTGGCTAAAAATTAATAAAACGGAGAATATTAAATATTTAAAATAAATCATTCTATTCTCCATAATCTGACACATAATCACATTTTTATAAATATTAGCTTAAAATATAATTTTTTTCATATAGTTTGGGCCAATCAAGCGACAAAAATGTGCTGAGTTAATAAACTATACCTAACTGATAAACAAAAAATAATTAAGATAATAATATGGCTACTCAATAGTCTCCACTCTATTTTTTCCAAGCCCCTTAGCATTATATAGCGCTTTGTCAGCTCTACTTATGAAGGTATCAATAGTGTCGTCTGTAATATATCGGCTATTTTTCCCAAGTACTTATCACTAATGAGATGCCCATAGTTATCATTCACATTTTTAAAGTGATCTATATCAACAACCTTTGACTCATACTCGTAATAGAAAAAAACTAAAATCGAGTGAAAGAAAACAGGTTTCAATAGCAACTAACGTTAGCCCTAAAGCATCATTTTGCAACGCCCTTGCTTCACACTAATCAAATTTCTGTACAACGCCATTACTATTCCCCGGTAAGAAAAGAACCCTAGCTTCGTTAATAAGAAATGAGGTTCAATGACTCTCCAACTTCATGAACAACTGCGGCAATAGTAAAGTAACCGCTATTAATTACAGCAAAAAATATAATATTGAGTAGACAACAGATTTTCCATATATCGAAAAACCATATTCTTACCTTGCAATTGCTGTGATTTTATTAATACACTACTTACGCACTAACACCACTCACTAGAGTCAATAGAGCCTTTCTTCAATCACAATGAGTAATAAAACTGGTATGCAAAATATATTTAAGCAAACTTTTTTTGCCTTTTTATTTGTTTCTTTTTCATTAGTAAGCCATGCAAATCAACTCACTTTTGTTGCTGAAGAATTACCGCCCTTTCACTTTTTGGGTGTCGATAACAAGCCTACTGGAGTCTTAGTTGAGATTATTGAAGCATTAATGGTTCGAGCCAAACTTTCTGGCAGTATTGAATTAATGCCATTTGCTCGCAGTTATGATCAGACATTAAAGGAAGAAAATACCTTCATGATTTCTTTAATGAAAAGTGCTGACCGCAAGAATAGCTTTCAATGGGTTGGCCAAATATTTAAAAGCAAAGCTTTCTTAGTTGGGCTTCGTAGCCGTTCAGATATTAACATTAGTGATATTGAGGAAGCAAAATCGTTTGTTGTTGGTACAATTCGTGGCTATCATTCAGAAAAATATCTGAAGAACGCTGGTTTCTCGGTTCAAGACAACCTGCATTTATCAGTTAATTATAAATATATGTGGGGGATGTTATTTGAAAAAAGAATTGATTTTATTTTAACTAACTTTGTTGCCATAGACAGTGAAATGAAAAGTATTGGATTCGATAAGAAAGATATTAAAACCTTCGTTGAACTACATGACTTCCCAGGTGATCTATTTATTGCTACTGGACTCAAGACCTCAAACTCAATAGTTGCTAATTTATCTGACGCATTGCAACAAATTAAAGCCGATGGAACCTATAAAAAAATCATGGATAAATGGGGGATATAAGTTAAATTAATCTTATAAATGCAATCCACTATTTATATTAAATTCAAACACCCACGCTCGCCTCTACTAAAAATAACGTACCCTTGACCATTGAACTAAAAATAATTGCCAATAATTTGTTATGGCTCCATTAATAATAAACACACCCCTTTATTTAAAAATGAGCAGTAAACTTGACCTCAAGCGGTTAACTTAGTTACGTGAAGAAAGGCCATAATGTTATGCCCTTTTTAACTGACCTATACCGTTTAAGACCTTAACGTCAATGTTACTAACGCAATACCATGATCGGTACTTTCGCCATCACGCTCAAAAATGGGATTAATTAAATGTCGATCGTAAGTATCATATCCGCTAACCTGATAAAGGCTGTCGTGATAGCTGGCATCAAACTCACATGACAATAATATATAGTCGAGAACAGAGCTACTCGCACCAAAATAATGTGTTGGTGTACGTGGTATTTTTTCTTCTTTACTCGTTTCATTTATTATTGATGCTTGAAATAAATTCCAACCATCTTTTAAACAATATTGAGCAAGATAGGCGTCACGGTCAATAGACGACACAAAACGTAAGGTATTTGTCAGTAAGTGACTTAACACACCATCAGTTAAGGTGTTATTAAAATCGCCCATTAATACCATAGGATTACTTGTAGTCTCACGGCGCTCAATCATATCAACCATTAATAGCGTTGCTTCACTGCCACGTTGTATCGTTGAGCCCCAACCACCAGCAACTTGTGCTTTTAGGCTTTCAATGATGGTTTGCTCTGGCGAGCGACTTTTGTTTTGCTCATCAAGTTCGATCATTGAACGTTTAGATTTAAAATGCACAACATAACAATCACAGCTCCCCAGGTGAGGAACGTTAACCGTTGCCCTTAATACTTTTCGGCTAAAAGAAAAGTCCTGAGTTAAACCTAGTGTTTGCGCCAGTTCAATATTTGGCTTTACTGCAGCAACCTCAATAATAGGATAGCGAGAAGCGATGGCAACAACCGGGCGTTTGTAAATAAAATCATCTATTACTTGGGGTTCATCAACCACTGCAAAATAATGATAGCCCTGCTCCGCAACTAATTGTTTTAACGATTCAGGACTAAATACTTCTTGAAAGCCAATAATATCAGGTTGATACTCACGTAAATATTCAGCAATCCAATGTTGTTTTTTACGCCACTGCTCAGCACTATAAATACGTTCAAAATCATAGAAAGCATTGGGTGGTTCAAGATAATTGAACAAATTAAAGGTCGCAATTTTAAGCTGTAAATTTGATACGGCTATAGAAGACAATGTCTCATTTATTTCTGTTGGATCTTTTTTATCTGGGTAGTCGATGATGTTAACCCTACTAAACGTTGAACTGTGATTATACCTGAGATAAAAAATTAAAAACCAACAAGATAAGTTACCATTTAGCTAACAGCTTATTTACGTCACTTTTTGCTGTCTTTGATAACTTTTGTATTAATGCAAAAGGCACAAACTCGCCGTTAATTTTTTCTTCGATATCATCAAGCATCGATAACCATAATTTTGCGGTCATCTCAGCATCAAATAAAGCCCGGTGAAAGGCCCCATTTGATGGAATGTTTTTATAACGAATAAGTGTCCCTAGTTTATGATTAGGCGCGTCTATGTTAATTCTACGCGAAACAAGTAATGAACAAATAAATTGCCCCGAGTATCTTCTAGAAATGTTATTAAGCTCGGCGTCCAAGAATTTTTGATCAAAAGAAGCATTGTGAGCAAGTAAATTATCATCGCCAAGAAAATCGGCAAATTCTGCCATCACTTCATCACAAGAACCGACCTTAGCGAGCATCTGATTAGATATTCCGGTGTATTGTTCAATAAAACTGCTAACCCGAAAACCAGGATTCATTAACGATTGAAATTTGTCGGTAACCTTACCGTTTACAATTCTAACTGCCCCTATTTCTATGGCTCTATCACCTTGGTTTGGTGATAGTCCTGTAGTTTCAAAATCAAGAACCACTAACGAATTCGCATTTTCATGCATGTATATTAACCCTGTAAATTAATGCTGGGCTGATTTTAACGTCTCTATTTCAAAAGGAAAGCAATCATTACTTGTAAGATATTTAAATTATTCTTTTCAAAAATCAACTTAAAAACTATACTGTATAAAAACACAGTGAGATTTAAGTGATGAACGTTATTCCTATTTACATTGAAGCAGGTATTTCAGGGTTTGAATCACCCGCAGCCGAATATAAAGAACTGGGGTTATCACTAGATAAACTCCTTATTAGACATCCTAACGCTACATTTATTGGCCAAGCATCTGGTGAATCTATGCAGGGCGTGGGCATTTATGATGGCGACTTACTTATTGTAGACAGATCGCTCACAGCTAGAAATGGTGATGTCATTGTGGCAAATTACAATGGTTGTTTTGTCTGTAAGTTAATTGATAAAAAACAAGCACGGCTATTATCTGCATCTAAAGATTTTGCACCGGTTAGTATTCAGCCCGAAGATGATTTTCAGTTAGAAGGCATAGTCACACGTTCTATTCGACTTCATCACCCAGCACCTGAATTAACCGCATGTATGCACTAGTTGATGCCGTGTCTTTTTATGCCAGTGCCGAGAAAGTATTCGACCCAAGCATAAGAAATAAACCTGTCGTTGTTTTAACCAATAACGATGGCTGTATTTGTGCTGTTTGTCCAATAGCTCGAAGATTGGGTATTCCAAAGTTTACGCCCTACTTTCAAATAAAAGCATTATTACAGAAACATGGCGTTGTGGTTCGTTCTTCTAACTATGAGTTGTACGCCGACTTAAGTGAAAGAATGATGAACGTTATTGCGAGATATTGTGATAACCAATATGTGTATAGTATTGACGAATCATTTTTACATTTTAAGAATTACAGCAATGTTATTAAAGATTGGCATCAATACGGACATGAAATTAGGCGTGCTATTTGGAAAGAAACTCGCTTGCCGGTTGGTGTAGGCTTTGGTACAACCTCTACCTTAGCCAAAGCGGCTAATCACGCAGCAAAAAAGCTGGCTGGCTACAAGGGGGTTGCGGTTATTAATGATACGCAAAGTGCTAAAAACATATTAGAAAAAATGCACGTGAATGACGTTTGGGGAGTTGGCAAAAAAATATCTCAACGGCTAATACAGCAAAACATTAAAACCGCTCACCAATTATCAATGCAATGCCCTAAGTTTATGGGTAAACAATTTAGCGTGATAACTGAGCGTACCGTCAATGAACTTAATGGTGTAAGTTGCTTAACGTGGGATGATATTAAAGCCCCTAAGCAAGAAATATTCTCTACTCGTAGCTTTGGTCGGCGTATTATCGATATTCATTCTTTACAAGCAGCTTTAACAACCCATAGTACGATTGTTGCTAAGAAAGTGAGGCAACAATCTTCGCTCATTAAAAAACTGCTAATATTCGCATCAAGCTCACCTCATGATGAAAACTACTACAAACAAACAATGGTTTATACGTTTCCCATAGCGACAGATAATAGCTGCGATATTGCAACAGCGGTAAGCTTAATGCTTGCAGAAATTTTTATTTCAGGTGTACAATTTTATCGCTGTGGTGTCGGTGCTATAGTGCTTGAAAGCAAGCAATACCGACAAGCTGATTTATTTTTATCTGATAGTTCAAACCCAATATTAATGAATTGCCTTGATGCGATTAATCATCGTTACGGACAAGGTACATTGACGTTAGGCGCTGAAGGAAAGTCAAACTCATGGCAAATGAAACGCCAATTTTTAAGTCCTCAGTACACCAGTAACTGGCGAGATATTCCTAAAATTAATTGTTAAATTTATTAATACGTTATTATGATGATTGTCTATGGCAAAAGATGCTATTTCTTTCACGACTTTGTCACTCTTAATCATTAAAGGAGCGAAGTCTTAGACAATGCTCACTCCCCACTTTAATGCTTCATAATAACAATTTAAAAGAGTAGCTTCAGAGATCTTATCCGTTGCAATAAAACTCCGCCCCTTTTGGCTATTAGGCGCTTCATAATACTTCGCCAACGCTAACAATTCAGATAGCTCTCCTTGCTCATTAGTGAGGGCAAATTTAATTTCTTGTGAAAAAATAAAGTCTTTCACTATATCTTTCATTGGTATGTTTAGTATGGCGTCTAAGTTACTTAGTATACCGGTTAAGAAGGCTTTATCTTTGAGATGGCTAAGTGGTTTTTCTTCAGCGATTAGCTCCATCATTTTAGCACGAACTAATGACTCGATAAAAAGCTCTGGTGAACTTTCAGATGATAATGTCGACATGGATATTATCGCGACATACTGCTTTATTTTATTTGTACCTAAATAGGTAATAGCTTGTTTAATAGAAGTAATTTCAATATTACCGCACTCTGCTGCACTATTAACCAACTTTAATATTCCGCTCACCAAAGTAACATCACGGCTAATAATTTGAGTTAATTGATCAAAATCTAAATTTGGTTTATAAGCTTCTAAAAATAGTTGAATTAAATTTATTTTCAAAGGAGATACGCAGGTACCTGACTTTATCTCTGGTTTGTGAAAAAAGTATCCTTGGTAGTAGTCAATATCGATTTTTTTCAGCTGCTGAAATTGCTCATTAGTTTCAATACGTTCAGCAATTATTTTTATTTGACTCTCTGTAGAATGTAATCGTTTTTTAAGTTCCTTAATTTGATCATAAGAAACCTCTTCAATATCAATTTTAATAATCGAAATATAAGGGAAAAGGCTATCCCATTTACTTGAAAAGTCATAATCATCCAACGCAACCCTATAGCCTTTTTTATGGAGCTGAGAAACATTAAAAATAAGCTCGTCTGAAATATTAATGGTCTCTAAAATTTCAACAACGATATCTTTTGGGTTAAACAACAAGGGCGAGTTTTGTAGCAATGTGAACTCATCAAAATTAATAAAAGCTAACTTGCCAAAACAAACATCAGTTAAATTACCCAGAATATGATTTTGAAGTATGACTTTTGAAGTTGCTTTTTCAGGAGATGACTCTTTAAATACATTCTCTAAGCTATCTCTAAAAAGAAGTTCATAACCTATCGTTTTAAGGTTTATATCTAAAATAGCTTGTCTTGCAATAAATGTGTTGAACGCTCTTTCCATTAATAAAACCCATGAATTATTATTATTAAAGGATAGTTACTATTACCAGAAAATCTACTCTAAATACTTATTAAATAAAATAATATAATATCAACCTATGGTAGGTTGGGTGTACAGTAATATCGAACGAATAAATAACGTATTGAAAAACTAAAAAAGCATCAAAAAACTTAATAACACCTTTCTTTTACTGTATATATTTATTAAGTAACGATAAGAAAATAAACATAACTCACCTAATTTATTAATGCGATAAAAGTCGATGACAAATATATGTGCGATATAAAGTTAACCCTTGAAAGTGAAGGTAAAGATTTATTAATGACCATCACTCCTGTTGAAGGCCAGCCTAAAGCTAACATCAAAAAACTACAAACAGCATTTAAATTATCAGAGTACTCTGCTTTTTTACTTATCGACGGCGCAATGGCGTTACTACTGGAAGAAGTGGCAAAAGCCAATGAAAATGATGAGAAAAAAGAGAACTCTGGCACCTCTTTAATTATTGCTCATGCTGTTGATGCTAGTTTAACTGTCACTATAGGCCCTGAAAACATGTCTGTGACCTTAGAACTCACTGCAGGGTATGGCGGCAAACAGATAAAAAATGCAAATGTTATAGAAATATTAAAAGAAAACAATATAACCAAAGGCATCATTAAAGAAAACCTCATTAATATTGTTAAAGATGGCATACACCTTCAATCTGGCAAAAGTATAACAACTGAAATAGCAAGGGGGAAAGCCAGCACAAGTGGAAAAGATGGATATATAAAATATTTAGTAGATGACCCCGCAGATCGCATTATGTGTCCAAAGAAACTCGATAATGGCAATGTAGACATGCGTGAATTAGGTGATTTAATTCACGTAAAAACAGGTAGAAAGTTAGCTAAGTTAATACCGCCAACCGCTGGTGTTAACGGTTTTGATGTCCTCGGAACTATTACTGATGCTGTATCAGGTGAAATGTCAGTTTTGGAAGAGTCTGACGGTTCATCTTTTTCAGATGAAAACAATAACATTCTCATTGCAACAATTGATGGTATGCCAAAACATTTAGATAATAGTGTCACGGTTAACACATTACTCGAAGTTGAAAACATTGATGTTGGCACAGGTAACATCCGTTTTGATGGTTCGATTTATGTTAAAGGAAATGTTTGCGAAGGCATGGAATTATCTGCGAGTGAAGACATAGTTATAGGCGGAATAGTTGAATCAGCATCGATCGCTGCAGGTGGTAATATATCGATTGCTCTAGGAATTATTGGGCGCCAAGTCTATGAAGATAACCATTTAGAGAACAACACAGTACTTCAAGCAGAAGGTGATGTTAGTGCGCAGTTTGTACAGTACGCTGATATTTTTGCAAAAAATGATATTAAAGTGACCCAATATATTTCTCATAGCCAAATTATTGTGGAAGGTGATTTATGGGTCGGCAATATTGCCAATGAAAAAGCAGATGGTAAAGTTTTTGGAACTTCAGTGCTTGCCGGTGGCTCAGTTCGTGTGGGCACTTTAGGGTCTCGTTGTGGGGCAATGACAAACTTGAATTTAAATTATTGGGTCAATACCGCTGAAGAATTAAAAATAAGTGCCAGTGAGAAAGCTGACAAAATAATGAGACGTCTACCGAGAATATATAAGTTATTACGCAAAGCTAATAATCTTAAAGACGAAAATACCCAACAAATAGATCGCATTAATCAAGCGCTACAACAACATTTAAATTTGTTAGGTAAACTCAATAAAAACTGGTTAGAAAAAGAGAGTACTATAAATAAACATTTGGAGACTTTTGAGCTGTCGGTATACAAGTCGATACTTTCTGGGGTGAATATTGAAGTGTCAAATAAAACGTGTGCTTTTAAGCGAGACCATGAGGCAGCTCAGGTAAAATGGCTTGAAAATAAAATAAGTGTAGAGCCGATAGTTAATTAACTTTCTAACTCTACACGAACAAATCATCGAAATGCTTTATCTAAGTGTATGTGAAGACTTCTTTATAAATTTCCAATTCCAACGAGTAAAATAACACAGGCATTATTTTATAAATTCAGCATGCGCTTTTTTAGTCTTGCTAAATCAATTGCATTAGATCTTACTGTTAGCTTAATCTCACTGTAGTCGTAATCTTCTTTTGTAACGCTCATGCTGGATCGAATTTCACCTATAATGCCTTTCGCGGTATAAGGAATAACAATTTCCTCTTCAATCATTTCGTTTTCAGCAACGCCAACAATATATTTATGCAGTTTGGCGATATCAAGCGGATTACGAGCTGAGGTCATCATAGCATCAGGAAATTCTTCAATCAGTGCTTGTTGTTGCTCAGCACTAAGTTGGTCTGATTTGTTCAGTACCAATAACTTTTTACTGTCTTCTACACCCACCTCTTCCAGTACTTCGTGCACGACATCGAGTTGCGAACGAAAAGAAGGATCTGATGCATCTACTACATATAACAATAGTGAAGCGTCATGCGCTTCTGCTAAGGTTGAATGGAATGAAGCAACTAAGTCATGTGGTAACTTTTTAATAAAGCCAACCGTATCTGACACTAATATTCGTGGCTGAGTGGCAGGATACAAGGCACGAACCGTGGTATCAAGTGTTGCAAAAAGCTTGTTCTCACCCGCAACATCACTACCCGTTATCGCTCGCATCATTGAGGACTTACCCGCATTCGTATACCCGACTAAAGCGACACAAAAAAGCTCTGAACGTTGGGTGCGTCGTCCTTTCATTTCATGTTGAACACTAACCAATTCACGTTTAAGCTCAGCTAATTGATCGCGCACTGCACGGCGATTTAGTTCTAGCGTCGTTTCGCCAGCGCCTTTACCCATTTGACGTTCTTTATCACCACATGATGTTTCACGAAGTCGTGGCGCCACGTAATTTAAGCGAGCGATTTCAACTTGTAATTTCGCTGTTTTGGTACGGGCATGACGACTAAATATTTCAATGATAATGCCAGTGCGATCAAATACTTCTACGCCTAATTGATTCTCAACATTACGTAGCTGAGATGGGCTTAAGTCACAATCAAATACCACGACGTCGGCACAGCCAAACGGGAGGTTTTCTGAAGGGATATCTGCCGGATTAAGGGTAAGTTCGGCTTCACCTGCTAAATTTTCATCGTCTTCTACGCCTTCAACGACCCCTTGATTACCGGTAAGATGGGCTATTTCTGCCAGCTTCCCTAAACCTAATACATTAACTTTTTTAGTCGAACTCTGCTTTTGCGACTGGGTGCCAACTACTTTAAATCCTAAGGTAGTCACTAAACGTGCAAGTTCTGCAAGTGACTCTGTTGCTTCATCACCCTTAAAATCAGGTGTACAAATAGAAATAAGTAGAGCGTTGGTAAGTGATGCTTTTGCTGTTGATTGCATAATTTTTTATGTTAGTGCACCTAAGTGCAAACCTAATTTCATATCTAAAGTTGTAATATCCTACGCTGTTATAGGTAAGCTTTATAGAGCAATCACAGACTAAATAGAGAGTTTATTTTTGTTAACAAAAAATAACTGAAATTTAGCGGTATTAAACAACAAATTAAAGACAAATAACTCGGCTTAGTACCGTAAAAATATCTTCATATTTACAATAGGCTAAAATACCTAAAACTTACTGAATTTTAATAAAAAAATTAATTTTATTAAGTATTTTTAGTTTTCTTCTTTACAATTATTTGACTACACTTATATTTAATTATTCGTAAGTTGTAGTATATAAATGCCAAAAACATTATGTCGCCTCGTGTTCATCTATTTCCTTGTATTCTCTACAACGTCAATAGCGCAACAAGTAATAAAAGTCGGAGTGGGTAATTTTCCTCCATTTTTTATTGAGAAAGGAACGAAAGGTTTATTTGTTGAGATCATCGATGAAATATTCAAACAGCTTCCTCAATACAAAGTAAAATACATATCCATGAGTAATAACCGGATATTGCATGAAATTAACTACGGAAAGTCAATTGATGTTGCTTCGAACGTTTTTCCTAACTCAAAGGTAAATGCCTATTTATCTGAACCTGTATTTCGCTTTAGAGACGTTGCTATATCGAAAAAGTCAAAACAATTAAAAGTTGATAAAATATCTGATTTACAAGGGAAGTCGATTGCAGCATACCAAGGAGCAACAGAGTTACTCGGTGAGGACTTTAAGCAAATGGTCGCTGAAAATTCAAAATATTCTGAGCATGCACACCCTAAAAACACGACTCAGCTCATGCTTTCAGGGAAAAAGGATATTAGAGTCGGCGATATCAATATATTTTGGTACGATTTAAGCAACAAGTATTACAATAACGATATAAACGTAGCCCGTAAAAACTTCAGTGTGCATTATTTATGGCCTTTTACCTACTCACATATGGCTTTTAAAGATCAATCGCTCAAAAACGCAGTTGATGACGTTATAAAAAAGTTGAAAGCCAATGGCACGATAGAGAACATTTATTCAAAACATGAAATGCAAAAGTAACCTTTTGCATTAACTTCCCTACCTAACCCGCATGTTATCAAAAAACTAAGCATCGTTAGAATCGTCAAAGATAAGATTTAAAAGTGAATTTAATCTTAGAATTTCATTCACTATTTGACCACAATTATTCTTTATTTGATGATGATAAAGATAGTGCTCTTTGCTCTTTATATAAAGCGCGTTCAAGCCAATAATCAGCACTTACATAACGCCCTGCTCCTAAAAACAGTAATGCGAGCAACATAATGAAATAGGTAACAGAAAACTCAATACCATTATTTAGCATCACAACACTACCGCTTGACGTTATATAGTCGTAGTTAGTATGTTCTTGCAGTACCTCTTTTACGATGCCCAATTTATTAGATGCTTCAATAACTCTCTCATTAGCAAAAGGTGCACTTGGATCGGTTATCGCTTGCCAACCATTGTCCCAATGCACGGTACCTGCCGCGACAACCATAGTGAACATCAAAGGTAGTGAAAACCATCTTACTGCAAGGCCAAAAAAAAGGGCTATTGCGCCAAAAAACTCAGTAGCTGTGGCTAAAAAAGCCATTAGAAAGGGAAACGGTAGTCCTAAGCCCCATTCAGAGTTACCGAACCATTCAACAATCCCTTCAAAGCCTTCTATTTTTTTAGTACCGGCCATCCAAAATACCGGCACTAAATACATTCTTAATAACAGTGGTGCTAAAAAATCGACTTCTCGTGTTTTATTTAACACAGCGTGCATTTTTATCAATTGTGTTTTCATGTTTGTTCCTTATCAAAAAATCACATTCAAGAGTGGTGATAAATTAAAGAGTGATTTTAGATTAATTATTCGTTAAGTTACCACTTTGATGCTGCCCACTTAAAAAGGTTACAACGTTGTTGAAAAAAAAACCTTCTGCAATTTTAGGCCAGGACATAAACAAAGAGAATGAACTGATTGAAGGGCTTATAGACAATAAAGATTTGGCTTATGAAACACTCGTTCGTCAATACAGTGATCGAATGTATGCCGTTGCACGTCGTTTTTTTTATACTGATGACGATGCACAAGAGTGTTTGCAAAAAGCATTTATTCAAGTTTTTAAGAACATTTCCTCATTTAAAAAAAATTCACAGCTCTCTACTTGGTTACACCGTATTACCGTTAATGAAGCATTAATGATGCTTAGACAAAGAAAGAGACAAAATACCACATCATTAGAAGCGTTTTCTCAGCAGTACAATGAATACGGTGAACGAACCGTGTTTGCTGATGAGCTAGGTAATAATCTAGACGATACCTTAAGCAACAACATTGAAGTGCTCTTTGAGAAAAGTGAGGCAAAGTTGTCGCTTAGTGAGATTATTTACCAGCTTCCTGAGAAATATTGTAACGTTTTACTGCTTAGAGACATCCAAGAAATGAACACCAAAGAAACTGCCGAAATATTAGCCGTGTCTGAAGCTTTGGTTAAAACACAATTACACCGGGCCAGATTACTTTTAAGAGCTATTTTAGAACAGGAAGACAGAGTAAGCGTAGAAAATAATTGGAAGGTAAACTGACATGTTAATGATTAAACGATTAATGACCCAACATATGCCTGGTATGTTGACCTGTGAAGAGGTTGATGGTTTTTTGTATGATTATCATGAAGGAAACTTGTCTTACGTTGAAAAGTTTACATTTAAACTGCACTTAAGCATGTGCCGCGAATGTAGAAATTATGTAGAGGGCTATGTAAATGCCATTCGAATTTCTCAAACAGGATTTATTAAAACAAATCAAGCCACCAAGGTACCAGAAGATCTTATGCAAGCTATCTTAAAAAGTCGTACGTCTAAGTAATTCATTCACAATTGGAAAACTAACAGCATGATCATGAGTCAATTAGGCATTATTGAACAAGCTCAGCAGTACCTTAATACGGTATCTAAAAAAAATTATGCAGAAATCCCATCGCCTAACTTTATGAGTTCCGCAGGTGCTCATATGCGGCATATTATTGATCATTATTTAGCGATAATATCAGGTGTAGAAAGCAAATTGATTAACTATGATGCTAGAGTTCGAGGGAGTAAAATAGAATCATCTCCTGAGCTTGCTGCAGGGAAGTTAACTGAAATAGCGGTTTGGATCAAAAACCTTTCTCAGCATGACCTAAGTAAGATAGTTACGTTATCAACAGAAGTTTCAATAGCCAATGAAAATGTTCAAAAAGTACAAACCACCATTGTTAGAGAATTAGTTTTTGCCGGCAGCCATGCAGTTCACCATTTTGCCATGATTGCTCAAATATCTCTTACTCAAAAAAATTCGCTACAAACAACAGAGCTACCACATAACTTTGGCTTAGCTCCCGCAACAGCAACTTTTTTAAGAGAAAACAGTGAACGGCCTGTTGATGCCAAAAATAAAGAGACGAACAATCACCAAACGACTATGCCAGTGATGAATTAAATGTGTACTTTAACCTATTTACTTAATCAAAATGGCTATGAATTGTTTTTTAATCGTGACGAACAGCGCACGCGTTTGTTGGCTATGCCCCCTCAACCACATCAAATTGATAATGCTATTTACCCTATAGACCCACAGGGCGGTGGAACTTGGATTGCTGTGACTAAACAAGGAATGTCGCTCGCGCTGCTCAACAATTACCAAGCAGTTGTTAATATAAATAAAGATAATGTAATGAGTCGTGGACAGCTTATTCTTTCTTTATTGCAAAACCAAGAAAGTGTTATTAAGCAATTAAAAGTTATGGATTTAGAGGTGTTTCAACCTTTTCAGCTGTGTGTTTTTCCTGATACTTTATCAAAAGACGACCCAACGATTCATTGTGTAAAATGGGATGGAAGTGAACTTGTTGATGTAAGTGTTGATGTTAAGGCTGACTTACCTATCACCTCATCAAGTATTGACTTTATTGATGTCAGTAAAAAAAGAAGATCTCGTTTTATCGGTACAGTAGATATAAATAACCCCCATTCAAATCAACATAGAGACTTTCATTTTTCAACAGAAAAAAATGGTCAGTATTCTGTAAATATGCAAAGAGAAGATGCGAGAACCGTTAGTATTTCACATATATCTGTTAACAGTGACTTATCTAAGAAAAATGAAATTTGTTTCGAGTATTTTGACAATGTTGTGCAGAAATCTCATACCGTTGCCTGTTTCAAAGAACAAAGACCTGAATTGACTTAACACTTATAATCACTTTAACCGCACTTGTTGAACCACTTACTTTTAGCTTTTATCATAGTTTAAATAAGCCGCTTTAGATGAACCTAGATAAAGTTTTAATAGCTTCTCTGGCGCCTCGGGTAAATTAACACTGAGCAATAAACCCGGCGTATGATTAAAGTTAACATCGATGCCGGTGCAATGAAATATAGCCCCTAATTTATGGTACTGCTTCAATAATACAGGAATATCTTTGCTGTCTTCTTCTATTCCCATCACTAATGCCGACAACTGATTTAGCTCGACAGGGGCAGCGCTAATAAAATCTTTTACTTCTGGATGAAGTTTCCCTTTAAATGCTTCTTTAGCGTTAACTCCATCTTTGTTAGTCACCATAACTTCATCTATTAAGGCAACTGAACGAGGGTCATATAATTTACTTAATGATACCGTGCCGTACAATGTTCTATAGTGTGGGTTTTGACAAACAAACGCACCAATACCCTTCCATAATAATAATAAGCCATGAAAACTGTTTTGGTGTGCTGCAATAATAAATGATCGCCCCATTTCTAAACAAGGTTGCTGCTGATTAATAAAACCAGCACTAAAATTAAACATCTGCGAAAGATAAAGTTGTGATACGCCTCCCTTATTCTGCAAAAGGTCAGTCTGCCCTATTCGATACGCACCAATAATCTCTTCATTTTTATGATCGAAAATAAATAAGTGCATATACGTTGCGTCAAACTTGTCGGTATCACATATTTCACCGCTCCCTTCGTCTAACGTTCGAAAGGTTATTTCACGCAACCGAGTGATTTCTTGTACACATAGTGGCATTTGATTTTGATAGCCATAATAAACAGAGAATGATTTAAAATCTAATAAATGCTGTTCATCAGGCAACTGAGCAAGTTCGCTTTTAATTGTGATTTTATCTGCGGTTGGGATAATATTTTTAAATGGCATAGAGGCGTCATCTTCAAGCCAAGGCGTAAAATAATTTTCATCATTCAAGTAACATTGTAACCGCACAAAATCATTCATTCTTTTAATACCCTTAAATTCATTAAGTTGCTTAATTGAGAGTAAATTATTGGTTTTTAAATTAATATTATGCGCTTGTAATTTAAACATTTCATGGGCCAACATCAGCAGTCGAAAGCGGTAGTAAATTCTGCCCATACGATGGAACAACTGACTATTAGTACCAGAAATAAAAACAGGTAAAATAGGTGCCCGTGTTTTTTGGGCAAGTTTAATCACTAAGCGATTCCAGTCACCATCGGTTATTCTTTGTTTGTCTGACTGAAAAAACGAAACCCTTCCCGCAGGAAATACAACCAACAAACCATCATTTTCAAGGTGGCTAAAACATTGCTTTATTGCCAGAGTATTTATCTTGGCTTTTGGTTTTAAAGGGTTGGCAAAAATGAAATAACCTTTAATTTCCTTAAATATTTGTAAACCAACATTCGCCATTACTTGGGTGTCTGAACGAAATGCGGTAAGCAAATGAGCGATAATAACGCCTTCAATCATGCCATAGGGGTGATTACAAACGACAACACATCGACCACTTTGTGGTACTTTTTCTAAAACACCGTTAACACCTGACACCTGAACACCTAAGCCATCAAGTAATTTCTGTGAAAACTGTTGCTTGTCTAACCCCGACAATTGACAAGACTCATAAACATTACGCAGTTTATTTATGCCTAATAACTTATCTAACAAAGGGCCAAAAATTTTAAGAATTTTCCCCATAAACGTATTAGGCGCCATGGCAGCAAGTCTCAAATCAGAATAAGGTTTATCTAATGGTTCAATGTTCATAATATCTTCAAGTAATAAGGAAAAAGGATAAATCTAAAAAGGTTATGTAACTTCGTTAGGTTATTACTGAGCTAATCAGCTAGCTAAACACCCCGACTCTACGCTTTGATGTTAGAAGCTACTAACAAGTTACAAATTTTACTTAAATGTCACTTTTCTTCGCTGTACAATGAATCAACACACCATGATTTTTCAATAATAATTTGTTCGTTTTTATATATTTTAGCGGTGAATAATTCACCTGAGTTTATGACTCCAACACCTTTTGGCGTACCTGTCATAATGATATCGCCATCTTCAAGTGTTAAAAATGTTTGTATTTCAGCAACTAATATTTCAGGTTTGTTGATCATAAGCTCATAATTGGCTAATTGCTTAAGCTGGTTGTCTATAAATAGTTCCATTTTATAACTTTTATAATCATCACCACACCTTACAAACTCGCTAAATACCGCCGATTTATTAAAAGCTTTAGCTCGCTCCCAAGGTAACCCTTTAGACTTAAGTACTTTTTGTACTGATCTTTTAGTTAGATCTAGGCCAAAGCCAATGCCAGAGATTTTATTGTTTTCAATGATAAAACTAATTTCACCTTCATAATGTATTTCTTCATCTTGATTACTTTCAATATGATCAGAGATAGCAGAATTAGGCTTAATAAAAATTACAGGCTCAGAGGGTGTCTCATTGTTTAGCTCTTCGATATGTTCTACATAATTTCTGCCGATGCAGACAATCTTAGTTGGCTGAAAGTTTATACCTTCATACTTAACATTGTTCATTTATACTTTTCCTGTCTTCGGATGCTTTTGGCTGTTCTGCAAACAAAATAATAGATCTTATTTGATCACTATAATCTACCGTAAAACCCTAAATTTATATAGGAGGAGAAGAGCAATAATTTAACGTTTACTCAGAGTGGTTCTCGCGCTAGGCACCACGATATACGCAGCAGTAATATTGAAATATTAACTGACTATAAAATCAGGTTATGAAATGTGAGTAAACAATTGATAGGGAAGAAAGTATTGTCACTATGGTGTTGCACTAGTTACAAAAAATTTTAATGCACGGGGAGAAGTTGTTTTAAATTAAACCAAACTCAATGGCATATATTTAGATAAAGCTTAAGGGGGGAACTGCATTGTTATTAAAATCATACCC
Source organism: Cocleimonas sp. (assembly GCA_036960615.1). Lineage (GTDB taxonomy): Bacteria > Pseudomonadota > Gammaproteobacteria > Thiotrichales > Thiotrichaceae > Cocleimonas. Next base: position 21,179 of record JBALXO010000022.1, read on the forward strand.
TCAGCTAATAGTGATTAGTTGAGGGTTTATCTTGCTTACTAAGCTTGGTATACCCATTCTAAAAAACATTTAGAATCGGTAATATTGCCAAACTTGATTAACTTTGTACCATTTTGATCGTTAACAACAACATTATGTTTGTTAACTGAAATGGAATTAATAGGTGATTTAATTGAATAAATCATTCCTTTATATGTATAAGACATAATAAAACTCTTTAATTTGCGCATCTGCGCATTAATAATAAAAGCCATATTACTGTGTGAAAACGTTTAGATATTTATAAATATCTGATCAAGAGAATAATAAATCTTGATAACCTCAGACAACAATTTAGGCTTGATAATTTGAGTGATGGCTGACTGTGAAAGGGAAAGACAAAACATTAATCATAACAAATAACAACTACGTGTCATAATTGGTTAAATAAACGAGAGGCGAATAAATAACTCGGCAACTATAAACAGGTTAAAAGATAAAGTAAACTAATTTTTTAACCTTTTTTGTTTTTTTATCAATAAAAAAAATGACAACCTCTGTACCCGTCTTATTTTTATCAAGATTTTCCAAAAACAGCTACGCTTTAGTGCTTTATAAAAAATAGCTGTTTTTTAAAATGGAAATCTAGCTGTTTAATTGCGTGTGCTTAACTGTTCAAATAAATCAGAGAACTTCACACGCTTGCGATAACCTTTAAAAAAATATTTATGATCAATGTTTCCAGCAGGATTTATAATGACAACACCAGGATAAGGGATGCCATAATTATCATCACCTACTTGATAATCTTTATTAAGAATACCATAAGCTTTTACCGTTGCTGCGCCTTGGTCTGATAATAAAGAATAGTTAAGATTGTTTGCTTGAGAGAAACTATTCAAAATATCAGTATTATCATAAGATATAGCCGCAACGCCATAACCTAAAGCTTTAAATTTATCCGCATATTCATTGAATTCTATTAAGTGACGTTTACAAAATGGACACCAGTCAGCTGAACGAAAAAATAAAATAATCAGCCCTTTTTCAGCCACAATATCTTTAATGTTAACCGCTGCTTTTTTCTCATCTATTACCGTTAACGCGGGAGCTTTGTCACCGACAGTTGGCCCTACATTTATCGAGATCTGCTGTGCAAATGCCGCTTTAATAAAAATAATCGGCAATAGCAATATGGCAACTACCGACATGAAAAATATAGATTTTGTATTATGAATCATGGCTTTTATAAACTCTTTTATGAATAATTTTTTGTTATAAACTCTATAGACCGCACTTTGCCAAAATTTAATTCAACAAGTGTCATTAATTTTATAATATATAAATTACTGCAGTTTTGGTGCAACACGATGTTTAGTTGCTTGTTCATAACCAAAAGCAGCCTCAATCAATGTTCCCTCTTTTAATTTGCCAGAAAACATTGATAAACCCACAGGTAAACCATGAACATACCCCATAGGTATCGTTATATGGGGATAGCCTGAAATTGCGGCTGCAGAAGATGCAGCACCTAAGTAATGGTCTCCATTTATCCAGTCAGTTTTCCATGCGGGCCCCGTAGTTGGAGCAATTATCATGTCGAGGTTGTGCTTTTCAAGCAAAGCATCAATACCTTCTTCTTGTGTTAGTCGCTTCGCTTTTTCGAGTGCTTCCAGATAATTTTTTTCCGTAATACTCCCTTTAGCTTGTGCCATTAAAAATATTTCTTGTCCAAAATATTTCATTTCAACATTAGCATTTTTTATATTGAACTCAATCAGTTCACTCAGCGATTTGGGTATCCCGAGTGCAGTTTTAGCGAGATACTTATTAAGTTCGTCTTTAAACTCGTAAAGAAGCACTTCAAATTCCGCATCACCCCATTGAGCTTTATTTTCAAAGTTAACATTGTCAACGATCACCGCACCTTGCTTTTTAAGGTCTAGAACTGCCTGACTAAACACCTTGTCTAGCCCTTTGTGATAGCCCATTAAATTGCGTGCAATACCGATACGTTTACCTTTTACACCATCAAGCTTTAAGTGCGATAAATAATCTATATTTGAAGACACAACGTCTTGATCATCTTTGTCTGCTTTTACCATTGCAGATAAAAGAATAACCGCATCTGTAACGTTTTTAGCCATAGGGCCCGCAGTATCTTGACTATGAGCGATAGGGATAATACCGTCACGGCTTACTGTCCCTAATGTTGGTTTGATCCCCACAATACCGTTAATGGCAGCTGGACAAGTAACCGAGCCATCAGTTTCAGTACCAATAGTCACCGTTGCAAAATTTGCAGCAGCAGCAATGCCAGAGCCAGAGCTAGACCCACAGGGGCTGGTCGTTATATCGTAAGGGTTTCTACTTTGCCCATATAAGCCGCTCCATCCACTTGACGAAGCTGTTGAACGGAAATTTGCCCATTCACTTAAATTGGTTTTTCCTAAAATAATAGCGCCAGCCTCTTTAAGTTGTTTAACCAAAAAAGCATCATCTTCTGGAAAATTTTTGGCTAAGGCAACTGAACCTGCGGTATTTGCCATACCGTCTGTGGTGTCAATATTGTCTTTAAGGAGAATGGGAATACCGTGCAAACTGCCTTTAAAACCATTTTCAATAAAATAACGGTCAAGTGCTTTTGCTTGCTGCAGTGCATTTTCATTTAGTTGTACAACTGAATTTAATTTCATACCTTTATCATCAAAGGCTTCAATACGTTTTAAATAAAATTGTACTAATTGTTCACTGGTTAACTGCTTACTTTGCATTTGCTGGTGAATATCATGAATGGTAGTGCTTTCATTAATTTCTGCACTGACATTAAAAGTGGTTGTGACTAATAAAATGAGTAAAGCTAAGTGTTGAAAAACCTTCATGTGTATTCCTAAAGTATAACGTTGCATGTTTTATAATTGAAACAGGGGGGACTTGTCTATAGGCGACTAATATTTAAACAAAAATAAAGTGTAATGAGTGTTATCAAATCTATACAAGTGTAGATCGTCACAAAGAATGAGAAATGCTTCACGCAATGAGAAAGCTTAACGTCTTGTTTACAGATTGTAACTGAACAAAATGTGATACTCACCTACAGCTCTAATAACTAATCGGTGATTAAGTACTTATGATCACTAATGCCACATTCGAGTCATTAGGCATTAACATTGAAATAAGGTTTCGAATTATTTTTCTTATTCCTAACGTTCAAATTGAGGATTACTTTTTTGTGCTAAGGAGGATAGTTAGCTGATTGTTTATGGTTTAATCGGTATTTAATTATTTTCATCAAGTGCAATTAAAATCAGAGATGCCTTTATATTATTATAAGAGCATCTCAATCGAATTTATTGAGCTTCAAAGCTAACTTGTGCGGCAGTGTTACCTGCAACGACATTCACATTTTGAGCGCTAATGAAAGTTACCTCATCATCAACTTCAGGAGCGTCTTCGGTATCACAGCTAACGGCAATGGTATAGTCACCCGCGTTCACAAAACCAATTTCGAAATCATACGCGGTTTGTTCACTATCAAAGGTAACAGAAGTACTTGCAAGTGGTTGGTTGGTTTCATCACCGTCAACATCAGCTAATGTATCCATTGCTAAATCTAGACCTTCATATAAATAAACACTAGCAATACGTAAAGACGGGTCTGAAAGTGGAGTACATTGGTTATTAATCAATAAGGTTTCTGAAACACTACCTTCTATATGTCCTGCTTCGTTATTATTAACTAATCTAACACCCCGTGGTTTAAGGAAGTAGCCCGCTTGTCCTACAGGATTAGTCATGGCTTTGTTTAAATCAAATTCTAACGTGAAATCAACCGTACCACCTAAAGTTGCTGTAAAACCATCGAGTTTAAGTTCGTTTGAGGGGACACTGACACTGACTTTTTCGCCTGATAGCGCATCTATACCATAAGATCCGTCACTCATGATTAAACGCATTTGAGTGTAATCACCTGCTGATATAGATATTCCATCAACTAAAGTAATCGAATCACTTCCTGTATAAGCAAGTAAATCAATGCCTACCGTATCAGGGATTATTTCATTATTATTTAAACATGAATCATTCGATGCAATCATGCCGCTTTCATTGCCCACAGTAAAGGTAACATTTGTTTCACCTTTAAGTTCTATTTGGTTGAAACAAACAACAACTTCAGAAAGATCATCAACAGGGGCATCACTAACTGCAAGAGAAAAACTAGGTAATGGCGTTTCATCATTTGAACTACTGTCACTACCACCACAAGCTGTAAGTAATAGTAAGGGAATAGATAGTGCGAGAATGTGTTTTTTGTTTAACATAATTTATCCTAAATAAGATTAGAGCGACCAATAATTAAGTCTTTATTTTAGTAAAATCAGGCAAAGCAGGCTAGTTTAAGGCATTGCGATTGATAGACTTTTTCTAAGAAAAAATGATTTAGTATCATTACCAAATCACGATTGCCGTTAGGCAATTTATCAAATGAGCTATATAAAACTCGCCTGTATAGTAACATAAATGAAAATTTAATGATTTTTTAAAGTATTATTTGGGTGTTCTCAATAGGTGTAATAGCCAATACATTAGGTATTTTATTGCAAGGCTTAGCGATAATAATGTCTTCTGTGTGCGTCAAGGGAGCATTAGCATGAAAAAAGGTAGTGCTAAAAACATAACCGATGAGGGAATTTGGTTTGGTCGTCACTTATGCCACTTTAAGACCTAAGGTTTTAGTACCATACCGAAAATTTTTGGGCTGTAATCGGTCATAAATTAAGAGGCTAATCAATATACCTAGCAGTCACAATGAGTTTTTTGCGGACATTAAAGGAGATGTTTATCTCTCTATGGAGCATAGATGTCATAGCGTTGATGTGAATTTTTAATTATAAAATAGCAACTGTTCAGTGTTGTCTTCACCATTTAAACTAAAGCGACAAAGCTGATGTTGGAAATAAGTCATATATCCTGAACTGTGCTCATAAAAAATTGACTTTTATGACTTCAATGAAATAATCACTCATTCCATAAAGGATCCTAATTTAAAAATTACACTCGATATCTGTAGGTATACAAGACTGAAGGGATCTAATAACTATTCATATACATATGGCTATTTAAGTAAAGATCTAAACGTAAGTTAAATACCCGTTAGTAGCGTCTATCTGCTTTCTATTTAACAATCTTTAAATCTCATTATTTTTAATAAATTGATATTGGAATTAGTAGTTAATGAATTGTTAAAAATAGGGCTCTATGTGAGAATGTGCCAGAAAATTTGTAGGGATTGTTTTAAATTCTAAATGATGAACATGGTAATGGAGTAACCTTATTAGAGGAAATGTCTAACTTATCGTTATTGATTTTTAGAGTTCAGGAGTTCTCATTACTTGTGTAGAACGACACAAAGGAAAAGAAATACGCCCTTTTATAACCTATTTCTTCACTATTTTTATAATAATTAGTTTTTTGAATGCTCTTTAACTTTTGTCCACGCCAGCGCTGAAATAGCCAGCGCTACAGCACTTATTTGAAAGACTAAACTTTTATCTGCAACTTTACTGATGAATAAGCCAATCGCTAAGCTGACTAATAACTGAGGTAATACTACCGACAAGTTAAATAATCCCATATATAGACCCATACGCGATTGTTCGACTTTTTCAGACATAATCGCAAACGGTAAACTGATAATCGCAGACCAGCCAATCCCTAAAAGCGCCATAAGCAAGTAAAGTACTTCTTTAACGTCACCAAACAGAGACACTAACCCGTAACCAATAGCCATACTGGTTATGCAATAGGTATGGGTTTTTACTCGACCTATTTTTTTCGAAATGGGTTCAAGCACAAAGGCAGGTAGTAAAGCTGAAACAGCACTGAGAATTAAAAAACTCATCGCGATAACTTTACCTAAATCATCGTCTGACAAACTTGGCATTTTGTCTTGAAGAAAAGCAATGATAAAGACAAACATCGTCTGCACACCAATCCAACTGAAGGAGTGAGCCGCTAATACCTTTCTAAAACCAATGCTATTATCTGCACTATTCTCTTTAGCAAACAAAGTAATAATCACAAAATAAAAGGTGATGATCGCCGCAATAAGTTCTGCCCAATAATGGTCGATTTTTATACCTGAAATTTGTAATCCCATTGCGTAAATATCGTAAGCAATAAAACCCCATAGTGGTTTGATATTCAACAACACCATCTTGAACGATACTTTTTCTTGGACAATATCATGCTGGCTTACAAGCAATTTTTTTGGTTCACTAATAAAGAATGGGGTAAATATTGATAGAAAGAACACTAACCCCGCGCCTAAGTAAATCAGTACAAAGTTACCCCAAGTAGCGCCAACCGCATAAGCTAATACACCAAAAGAACCTGACACCGTTTGCATCCAGGTATAACCTTTAGTGCGAGCATCTCCCTCAGGAGTTACATCAGCAATAATGGCACGTGTTGGGTTAAAACTGATATTAATCGACAAATCTAAGGTTAACGCTACGGCAATCGCTACACCTAACAATCCTGAGATGCCAAGTGTTGAAGAGACAATATCAATATTGGGTAAAGCCAGCAGCATCATACCGGCCAAGACACCACCAATGAGAATAAATGGACGACGACGACCATTCCAAAACCAAACATTGTCACTGATAATGCCGACAATAACTTGGCCTAAAATCCCCGCAATGGGCCCTGCCGCCCACACTAAACCGACCTGATGAATATCTAACCCGTATTGAGTGATTAATATCCAACTCAGTGCAGATATTTGCACTGACAAAGCAAAACCCATCGCAGTAGCGGGTAAGCTCAAAAGCATATAAAAAGATTTACTGAGATTTTTTTGAATAGCTAACATGACTTAATTGACTCTTTTCAAATAGACACGAGTAAAATATATTAAATAGCTACTCATTATCTAGCCACGTTACTTCCTTGCCTGATTGCCAGCAAGTACCTGCATACGTATTCAAAGCCACATTATGGGTAAGGCCAACAGTTATCTCTACTTTACATTTTCATAATATGTTTTAAAAAATCATCATGACTTGGTAATTTACTAATTGGTTCTTGCTTTATTTCTTTGATTTTTTTTAAGGTCGCTTGTAGTTGTGCTAAAGACATATTATTTGCAAGTGGGTGATAATCTTGCGGCACAATACCTTGTCCTATCATGACTTGTAGCCATGAGTTTTCAAGAAAGAGATCATTTTGGTCTCTGAACAATCGACCATTTTCTTTAAAAATTTCGATTTTATGACGAAGACTATCTGGAATATCCATGTTGCGCATATCACGCCAAAAATCACTGTTTTCACGCTGATTTACATGATAATGCAAAATAAGAAAGTCTTTTATTTGATCATATTCTACTGCTGATTGCTTATTATATTCCGTCACGAGTGTGTCATCGACACCGTGATGTGGAAATAAATGCACCAAACGAACAACGGCTGATTGAATTAAATGAATGCTGGTTGACTCAAGAGGCTCAAGAAAACCACTCGATAGTCCAACAGCTACAACATTTTTGTTCCATTGTTTGTAACGTCTACCTGTTTGAAATTTTATAACTTTAGGGTCAGCAATAGCTTTACCATCAAGGTTACTCATTAATAAATCCATAGCTTTATCTTCAGAGCAATAATTACTGCTATAAACTAAACCATTACCATTACGATGCTGTAAAGGAATACTCCATTGCCAGCCACTTTCATGAGCAATAGATCGGGTATAATTTAGCGTTGTATCAGCTCGCTCTGAAGGTACAGCAATAGCGCGGTCACATCGTAACCAATGGCTCCAATCTTCATAACCGGTATTCAGTTTCTTTTGAATTAGAAGCGCCGCAATACCTGAGCAATCAATAAAAAAGTCACCTGTTATTTCTCGGCCACTTTTTAGTTTTAGTGCTTGAATAAATCCAGATTCATTGCATTGCTTAACCTGTTCAACTATCCCTTCTGTTCTAACTACCCCCATTTTTTCACTGATCTTACGCAAAAACTTTGCATATAAACCCGCATCGAAATGATAAGCATAAGGCATATCTAGAATAGGATCCTTGCTATTAATCTTGGCAAATTTACCCGCTTCAGCACATAAATAATTAAGATCGTATTGCCAAAGATGATCACCGTTTTCTAACTGATTATCACGTTTTAAAAGATGATGAAAATGACAGAATGCGGGGCTTTTCCCCACTGCACCAAAACTATGGTAGTAACTATGCCCTTGCGTTTTCCAATGTTCGAACTTAATCGCTAATTTTATGGTAGCTTTTGTTTCTCTAATAAATTCTACTTCGTTAATACCTAATACGTTATTTAAGTGTTGAATAGGGGGAATAGTCGCTTCACCAACACCAATAGTGCCAATATTTTCGGATTCAACTAATTCAATACTAATGGCACCACCCAATAACTTTTTAAGTAGAGCAGCTGAGACCCAACCTGCGGTGCCTCCACCAAGTATCACAACTTTTTTAATAGCATGACTCACGTCAACTTCCTCGTAATATTGATTAATGTCGCTATAAAAAAAGCCTGCCCACAAGGGCAGGCTTTATATTAACGGTAAATTTTAAATAATATTCATCTAAAATTTATAGTTTATACCTAACGAATAATTAGCACCAAATGATTGATAAGACTTAATCTGTCTCGCATCAAGCGCTTCTGCTTGAATAGTATCTTCATCAGTAATATTTTGTGCTTGTAGTGTGACACGTAAACCTTTTAACGATTCAATACCCGATTCTGCAAAATCGTAGCTAATTTGTGCATCCCAAATTTCAGCACCTAAATCATCCGTTTCAACTAAAGACAAACTACCACCACGTGTTTCTGTTAAGAAATTATCACGCTTGGTACCCGCAATACGAATTTCAAAACCATTACGCTCGTAATATGCTGTTAATGAATAACTCTCTTCTGATAGACCCGGAATTCTTCCCTCGTCTGTCGTTTCTGTGGCATCTAATTTACCATCTAAGAAAGTAGCACTAACGACTAAGCCAAAACCGTCGAGTGATTCATGGACTAAACGAAATGGCATACTTGCTTGCAATTCATAGCCGCGCACAAATCCTTCAAAGCCATCAGTATTGGTATCAACGTACCCAGTAAGTGTTTTAGGTGCATCACCATTACTGTCTTTATGTAAATCAGCAATATATACATCAGAAAAATCAGTTAATTCACGATTGCCACGATGCCAGTTCTTTAAGTCTTTGTAGAAAAAAGTAGCTGCGAAATAGCCATCGTCTGAAAAGTAGTTTTCATAAGAAAGATCAAACTGATTGGCTTCATAAGGTTTTAATTGACTATTACCTGCACTACCTGACCATGGACCATTTTCAGGATCGCTACTTTGAATTTGGTTATCATTATAAGCAAAGGTTGCACGTGCATTAGGGCGCATATCATCCATGCGAGGACGACTAATAACCTTAGCCATTGCTGTACGAATAAATTGGTTCTCAGCAACCTCAAAGCTTAAATTTAAAGTAGGTAATATATCTGAATAAGATGCGCCATCAGTTACCGGCGTTGCAACAACGTAAGCTTCTGTATTTTCTACGGTAGAAAACCCTGAAGCGCCCTGGTCAACATCAACGTACTGTAAACCAAAGTTACCTGTCATATAGACATCACCAAGTTCAGCTTCTAAATTTAATTTAGCATAAAGTGTTAGCGTTTCTTCTTCAACTTTGTACGTATCACCTAAACGATCGGTTTGTACTAAAGATGCTTCTGTAGCCTTATAATAACCACTGTTATACAAATCTATACTGTCGTAAGCGAGAACACCGTTAATACCAATAAAGCTTAAATCAGTTACGCCTAACACATTAGGAATAGGTCCATCGCTAGGGTATTCTGGAGATGTTAAATAGTCACCTTCATTAATTTTAGTTTTTTCTCGTTCAGAATAAACAACACCTAATTCAACACCACGAACAAGGCTATAATCAACAACACCTTTTACTTGAAAACGAATACTATCAAGGGATTCTTCGAATTCAGGACGGTTAACAAAACCATCTTGTGCATCACCACCGATAACAGGTGCACCCCAAGACTGAGGGCCGGCAAGACGTATTAAGCTTTCATCTGTGTAATCAACGCCTGAAAGTGTAGGATGGTCACTAAACATTACTCCTGTAGAGGTCATTTCCCATGAACGAGCTGCAGATGGACGTCCATCAACGCCTGCGCGTCCTGTACCCGAATAACTTTCTAAATCGATAATAGACTTTTCAACATCACCAATAGATAAATCTGTTTCAACTGTCCAATTTTCATTTAATGCATACTCAACATTTAAGCCAAAAGTGGTTAATGTAGATTCTTGTGTTCTGGCATCATTACGCACAACAGAATGAAAATCATCCCAGTAACCAGAGGTTACCAAACCATCTTCAGTATTTGTTGCTGTGTAATTTACACCGCCCCACACAGGACCGCCTTCTTCTAAACCACGTCTTACATCATGTTCTTTAAAATCGATGTATAATGCATCAAGTTGAATTTTTAGTTTGTCATTTGGAGCATATTCAATAACAGCTGCAATTGAGTCACGTTCCATCAATGCTGAACGAGCAAAAGAGTCATGCCCCCCTAAAATTTTGTCACCTTCTGGTGTATCAGCATAACCCCAGGCGCGAAAATTCTCTTCTTGACGAGGCGTTTCTTGTGTTGATAAAACAAGCGCTAAACCTAAAGTATCATCAGCAAACTTATCGACAAAGTTAAATGACAAACGGTGCCCATCATTATCGTAATCAGGGTTAGCAGCATCTTTTTCATTTTGCTCAATGTTGGCATTAAAAGTCATTGTTGGGTCTGAGTACAGTGGACTGATTGTCTGTAAATCAATTGTACCGCCGATGCCTTGTGAAATAAGCCCTGCTTCTGGCGTTTTATAGACGACGATGTTTGAAACTATTTCTGTGGGGTATAAATCGAATTCTACACCTCGATTATCGCCCATACCCAATAGTTCGCGGCCATTGAGTGAAGTACCAATATAGTTTTCATTAAAGCCACGCACCGATAAGCCACTTGTTCGACCATTTCGACGCTCACCTGTAACACCTGGTAATCGCGAAAGCGATTCAGCAACACTTGTATCAGGTAGCTTGCCAATATCTTCTGCAGAAATAACTTCGACAATTGAATTGGTGCTCATTTTAATCGCTTGAGCTCTTTGTAAACTACCTCGAATACCCGTTACTGTAATAACTTCTATTTCTTGTTCACTTACTTTTTCTTTATCTGTTTCTTCAACTGCATAGGCTGATGAGCTTAGTGCCATCAAACCACTAGAAATTATTGCTATGGTTACTTTACTTGGATTAAACTTTAACATTGTATGGTATCTCCCAAATTCCATCCGAACTTATGTTTTTCTCAGTTTGTATAACTGATGTAATTGCTTTTATTTTGTTCTGCTTGATTTGCAGACATCTCAATATAGAGGGCTTACAATGGGATGAATACCTTATGCATACGTATTCACACAGCAATAAATCGATGCATACGTATTCAAAGCTCAATAGCTAAGCTATTCGTTCACAAGTAATGATAAGAATGGTTCTTTATAAGGAGACTCCTCTAAAAACAAGCCCTTTAATTATAGTAATTCTGACATTGATTGACTTTAAGCGGTAATAATTAAAATAACGGTAATCTTTATCTCATTCTTTTACCTTAGCCAAGGAAATATCTCATCGTTTCGAGCCATCGTTAATATTGCCATGCAAACAAAATTATACTTCTCAAAAGCTTATTTGCTTTGAATACGTATGTAAACATCATGTTTATCTGTTTAAAGTTTCTGTAGCTGAGTAGATTACTCCAATCATTCATTTAATTACTGATAATTATGCCCAATTATTTATTGTTCCCCCTTAAAAAATATCTATATTTTACTTTAATAACCTTAATAGCCATATTAGTAAGCGGCTGCTTTTATAGTGGTCAAAAGACAATATATTCTCAGCAAAACTTAACGCATAATGATAGTAATAATACAGATACGATTCAAAGCAACAAAAAAACAAAACCTGTTGCCCTTCTTGTAAATAGTACCACTCAAGACTTTTCTGCACATTGGCTAAGCCCAAAACTGATATTATTGCCCCAAAATAATTTACATCAACAACACAACCTTACCTTTGAAGACGGTGAACATATTGAACAAGTCGCACTTACGCCCTTCATAGGAGAAATAAATCATTTGCGTATCCCCAAGCATTTAAGGTCTTTCAACCTATTTGAAGTAAAACTTACTGATGATAAAATTAAAAAGTGGCTTAAAAATAAAGTTTACGTTAGTTCTTCAAGCGACAACATAAGTTCAAAACACATCGCACACGTACAAACCGCACAATTATTAGATGTATTGTTTACCTCACAAAGTAACGACGCCGATGAAGTTAAAAATTTAGGTGCTACGGTCAATAAAAATCTCATTAAGTTTGCACTTTGGGCACCAACCGCAAAGCAGGTGACGTTACTAATATTTAATGAAGACAAGCAAGCGACTGATATAATATCTCTTAGCGAAAACACCAATACTGGTATTTGGTCGGGTGAAATATCAAATATTCAACAAGAAGTCTATTACCAATATCAACTCAACACATACCACCCTGCTAGCGATAAAGTTGAAACATTAACAACCACAGACCCATATTCTTTAAGTCTTTCAACGAATAGTGAGTATTCACATGTTATCGACTTAGACGATTCAAAAAACAAACCTAACGGATGGAGTTCACAACAAGACGTTTTAATTAAGAATCCTGAAGATAATATTTTCTACGAAACGCACATTCGTGATTTTAGTGCTCACGACCCAAAACTTTCATCCCCTAAAGTACGTGGTAAATATGCCGCTTTCAGCGAAAAAAATAGCGCGGGTATCAAACATTTTAAAGCACTACAAAAAGCGGGTATTAACAATATTCACTTGCTACCCACCTTTGATATTGGCACCGTTAACGAAGATGAATCACAAGTTATTGATCTAAATGATCCTATTAGCAAACTTTGCCAAATCGTGCCACAGCATCAGCTTTGTGTTCTCGGAGATCAAAAAATGACGATACGAGAATATTTAGAAACACTCCCTTTAGCAACACAAGAGCGCCAAGCGATAGTCAGTTCGATGAGAGAAATTGACAATTACAATTGGGGCTACGACCCTTTCCATTATACGGTTCCCGAAGGCAGTTACGCGCAGAACCCTGAAGGCTCAGCACGTATTATTGAATTTCGTCAAATGGTACAAAGTATTCATAATTTAGGCTTTCGCGTAATAATGGACGTGGTCTATAACCATACGCATCAAGCAGGCTTAGAGCCAACCGCAGTACTTGATAAAATTGTACCTAATTATTATCATCGCCTTGACCCTATTACGGGGGAAATAGCACAGTCGACCTGCTGTGATAACACCGCTACAGAAAACGTTATGATGGAAAAGTTAATGACAGACTCATTAATTGTTTGGGCAAGAGACTACAAAATTGACGGCTTCCGCTTTGACCTTATGGCACATCAGCCTAAGTCATCCATGCTAAAAGCAAGAAAAGCAGTTCAAGGCGTTGATAGCGATACTTACTTTTATGGAGAAGGTTGGAATTTTGGTGAAGTTGCAAATAACCAGCGCTTTATGCAAGCAAGCCAGTTAGAGCTGGGCGGCACACAAATTGGTACTTTTACTGACAGGTTGCGCGACGCTGTTCGCGGTGGTGCTTTTAGCGCCAGCGGCGATGATATTCGCAAAAGCCAAGGTATTGGCAGCGGTTTAGGCACATTACCTAATGAGTTAGTTAACCATGAAAAATCAAGAAGTGATTACCTGCTTTCAGCTGACCAATTACGTATTGGCTTAGCGGGTAATTTAGCTGATTTTCCTTTAGAAAATGCCCAAAATGAAAACGTTACTGGTAAAAAAATTCCTTATGGCGATCAACCAACAGGTTATGCATTAGACCCTGCCGATACCATAAATTATGTGTCAAAACACGATAATCAAACATTGTGGGACAATAACCAATACCGCTTACCTTACAGTACTTCAACTAAAGACCGTGTTCGCATTCACTTACAATCACTGGCCTTTCCAATTTTTGCGCAAGGCATTCCATTCTTACACATGGGTTCTGAATTTTTGCGTTCAAAGTCATTTTTACGCGACAGCTACGACTACGGTGATTGGTTTAATAAAGTTGATTTTACCAAACAAACCAATAATTATAATGTCGGTTTACCGCCTGCAGATAAAGACCAAGCAAACTGGCCATTGATCAAAAAATTACGAGCAAATAATGAAGGCCGAGATATAGTTAGCCCAAGCGATATTGAATTGAGTAGCGAGGTCTTTAAAACATTTATTAGCCTGCGAATGAGTACACCGCTGTTTAGACTCACCAACAGTGAACAGATAATAAAGCGGGTGAAGTTTCACAATACCGGTAAGGAACAACAAATCGGCTTAATTGTCATGAGTATTGATGATTCAGATAAATCTCAGCAATTAGACGCTGATATTTCAGCGCTTGTCGTTATTTTCAATACCAGCACAGCAGAGAAAACAATCAACTTTAAAGAAGCTGAGCAATATCAATTACACCCAATTCAAAGAAATGGCGTTGATACAGTTGTTAAACAAAGTAGCGGCAATGAAAACAGTTTTTCTGTTCCAGCGTTAACCACCAGTATATTTATCAAAAAACGATAGCGCTTTATTATCAGAGGATAACGACTATTTCGTTTACTTAATTATCGAGTGAAATGTGAATAGCCTTATCTTCTGCCTTGAAAAAATACAGACTAGAGCAACCTTTTCGACTTATCCATACAATAAACTTAAAACTTAATCAGCTTTAGCATAAATTAAAATGTCGCCTAGTAAAGTCATGGTATCGTTGATAAAAGTTATTATATTTACCAATGTGGAACGTCATAAAGAATAAGAAAGGCTACACGCAATTATAAATTTTAACATCTTGCTTATATGTTTAATTGAACAATAGGTGAAACTCATCTGCGGATCCAATCACTAATGCCACAAAGCTGTCCTTTTATGTTATATAGATTATTTCTGCTAACGATAACTTAGAAAACGAGAGCTTACATATCAGATTAACCAGTAACAAATTAGTCACAAGAGTTTTTATAATGGCACTGACAGGCGTTTTACTCTGCTTGATATCCAAAAAAATTAACGGAAACATTATCCTGTATAATTGACTAAAATTACGAACTCAAAATATAGCAGTAGTTTGAATTATATTTACTACTATAGTTACATATCACAAGTTAAATACTTGTATATAATCAAGAAAAGGTCCTTTCCCACCAGTATTTCCCCCTATCACATAGGTAGTATCACCTAATGTAGTTGTTGCATTATGTCTACTGGCCTTATAACCAATATCAATCAACTCCCACTCATGCGTTAGAAAATCATAAGAATAAGTAGAATTCAAATTATTGTAATTCCCAAAAACAAATAATTTATCTTTGACAATAGTGAGGGAGTGAGCGCTAATTCCTTCAGGCATAGTAGGAAGCGATTCCCATTTATTCAACTGTGGATCAAATCGTTCAAAGACATCAAGCGAAGAAGTTCGATCATACCCTCCAACAACATATATTAAACCGTCTCTAACCACTGCTCTTGTCGTTTTCGCTGTCGGCATATCAGCAGCTCGCACCCACTTTTTTTGAGCTATGTTTAAGACGGCCACAATCGGACTAGCTTTTATCTGCCTTTTACTAGGATATCCGCCACCAAAAACAAAAACACTTCCATTTAAAAATACTGCACTATTTATACGTGTTGGTGCGGGAAGCGGTTGTGCAAAGCTAACTTCATGTGTGATCGTATTAAATACTTCGACTCTCTTTTCATATCTAAATTTTTTGTCCTCAATACTTACTCCACCTAATATATAAATTGAATGCTTTCCATCCCAAACTGCTGAAAAATATCGCCTTGGTATCAACCTATTTTTTAGAACCTCTTTTTTTCCTGATAACGGTTCAATTATCTCAATATCTGAAAGAAAACCTGATTTGTTCGCACCCGCCAGCACATATATCTTACTACCATCATTTACAGCAGCATGACCATATCGAGCAGTAGACAAAGATAAAGATTCTGAATTCAAATTAGGCTTTGAACTACAGCCCGCTAGAATAATTAATAAAAGAGTTGTAATAGATAGAGCAATATTTTTTGAATTTATCACGAGTTTAATCCGTTAAATTATGAAGCCTGCAGATTATTCAATTTACGACACAAAGACAACAAAATCAAACAATTAAAGATAACCTTCCATTTCACAAAGTGTTCTCTTTGTAAACCAGCCAGAAATACTCACTTATAGCGTTCATTTGACCTAAGGAGCAGCTAATAGCTAACGTCACCACTACGCACCACGGAAATGTTAGTACGAATAAAAGTTAGTGCCAAAAACATAGCTGATTAGGGAATTGAGTTTATTTTATGTGAGATACTTCAATATTATCTGGATAGTATAAAACCCAAACTTAATTAAAATACTTTTGGTTTTCTACTACCGAATTTTGTAAACTTCAATACGCGAAATAAAAATAATTAACGTCAAATGTTAGCTCCTTTCACTATTTAATGGATACATTGAGCTAATACGCCTTGTTGAATATCTATATGTGACCAATGCAAGAGCTGCGAACTAAATCAGAATGGGACTAATGAGTAATATATTAATTGTTGAAGATGACGAACATATCCGAGAAATGCTACTTTATATCCTAGAAAAAGAGGAATATTCTGTAATAGGTGTTGCGAGTGCAGAAGCTGCATTATCTCATTGTATGCAAGAAAAACCTGATTTAATCCTTCTTGATATTGAACTCCCTGGGATCAATGGCTATCAATTTTGTGAATGTTTACAACGAAATCACGCTAATAAAATGCCATTGATTATTATGTTAACCGATCAAATAGATGTCAGCGATATAGAAAAAGGTCTGGCAAGTTTTGCTGATGACTATATTGCTAAACCCTTTAATCCTCGCCTTCTTGTCGCTAGGATAAAAGCGAATTTGAGGCGTCTGTCTGGACTGCCTGAACCGGTAACCACTGAACGGCTTTCATCCTTTGGCGTTACTATTGATGTACCCACTCGGCACGTTACTTTACATAGTGAACATATTCCCCTTCAGAAAATGGAATTTGATATTCTGTATTTATTAATGTCATCTCCCAATCGTGTATTTTCGCGAGATAGTATTATTTATCACAGCAAAGGAGAAAATTACTACATAGCGGATCGCGCCATCGATAACCAAATCTATAAGTTGCGAAAAAAGCTCGGCGAGGCCGGGAAACACCTAGAGACAGTATCAGGGATCGGTTACCGCTTCTCTGCTTCGGTTACTTAGTAAGGTAAGTTCTTCGCTTACTTAACCAAACTTTTCCCAACAAATACCGTTTGAATAGCGGTATGTAATTCGCTAAATGCAATGGGTTTGGATACGACATCGTTAATTATCGCTAGCCCTTGTTCACTCTTAACTAGCTCAGGTGTTGCTGTGATAATAATTACGGGTTGTTCGGTAGATATGGCTTGTACCTTGTTGGCAAATTGTATGCCTGTCATTTGTGGCATATTTAAATCAGATACCACCAAATCAAATTTTTCAGGCTCACCGCTATACATCTCTAATGCTTTATTACAATCACTAAAGGCTATAACTTGATAACCTAGTCCCGTTAACCTCCTTTTGACTAAAGTCAGCACCGACTTATCATCATCAAGTAGCAGTATGCGCTTATTTTGCGTTAGTTGAGTAGCTTTAGCACCTTCTCTAGCTTGTTGCTCAATAGTATCAGCCTTAGGCCACCAGACACTAAAACAGCTACCTTGGTTCAACTCACTGGTAACATCAATATGTCCAGAATAACCTTCAACAATGCTATAACATAAAGATAACCCCAGCCCAGTACCGCCAAGCTGTTTTCTGGTGGTAAAATAGGGTTCAAAAATTTGTTGCTGTTGTTGTTGACTCATGCCACAACCGCTGTCTTTTATTGTCAGACAATAGCCAGCTTTCTCAAGATAGCTCTGCTCGCAGATATCTATGACCAGTTGACCAGGCTCTGTTGCCATTGCTTGTAGGGCATTAGTACAGAGATTCAATAATACTTGATATATTTTCGTTGGATCAGCAACAATTCCATAACGGTTAAGATTATCGAATTGTTTTAATACCGTAATATTATCTCTAATTGTCGGTGCGATAGATAACAACAATTCATTTACTTCGTCTTTTAGATCGATTAATTCTTCTTGATCAGAAAATTTCTGTTGCCCGCCTATAGCCCTTATTTGCTGTGTTAATCGTTTTGCCCGATATGAAGCGTCTAACACTCGATCAAGTGCAAATTGAATATCTTCTTTTTTGGGTTCTGTTTTTGCTAGTTCAGCGTAGCCGATAATTGAAGTAAGTATATTGTTAAAGTCATGACCAATTCCGCTGGCTAAAGTAACTACCGCTTCAAGTTTTTGTTTTTGATACAACTGTTTTTCCAGATCACTTTGTTGTTGGAGTAAAACAACACCACGACGAAAAATGGTTAATAACGTTAATAACAACAAAAGTAATATATAGGCATAGGCATCTGCGTTTTGATAACTACTATCTGTTCCCACCAAAGGCCCGCTCACTTGATTTACTAATTCTTTAAGTGGCTTCATACTTTCTGTACGCCAATAATCAAGGGCAAAAACGTCAATCAACAGCAGAACAACAATAAATTGAACCCGGCGAATATTGGCGGAATCAAAGGGTTTTTGTACGTCTACTGTAACAAGCATGCGCCGGAGAGTGCCCAAAATGGTGAGAAATAACATAGAGGTGATTAATGATATACCTGAATGTGTTAACCAATGGGTTTCATTATAGCTGTCTAAACCGGGGATCATTATTTCAATTGCAAGTCCAGACACTATAGCTGTAAGTATAGAATCAGGTACCCCACCCAGACCAAATAGCTTAGCCTGCCCTAGTGGCCACCAACTAAGAAAGTCTAACCCCCAATACATTACACCCAAAAAATTGACCGACTGAACTAAAGTGACCATAGCAACAAGGTAAAAAATGCTAGTGAGCACATAACGTATTTTAAAGTCCGGAAGTTTTATTAATTTCATTCAATCGCCCAGAAAATTTATTGCAGGCAAGCATACGCTAATTTTAAGTGAAGAAAAAATGACAATAAAAAAATATTAGGGTGAACTCGGATTTATATACTTTTCTTCATCTTCTAACTGCCATGAACTTTGTATTCACGAATCAATCATGACCAGCTTTGATTTAATTTTACTCGCAAATAGGATCTACTGTGAAAAACTCAATGATTAACAAAACTCGCCAGACAAAAAGTATTAGCTCAATAATAGCCATAGCTTGTGGTTCACTTTTATTGGCGTTTACGACAATGGCCAACGAGCCGACATATACCTTAGATAAGAACTCAAGGATGCAAGTTATAACCTCGATTATTAATGGACTGGAACAGGGCTATGTTTTCCCAATAAAGGCAGTAAAAGTAGCGGAGAAATTGCGCAGCCGCCAACAACAAAATGAATATCAAGACATTGACGATGCTAATGAGTTTGCTAAAACACTCACTGAACATTTACAACTGGCAGCCGGTGATAAACATCTGCAGGTAGAGTTCAGTGACGAAATAATTCCAGTTAGCAGTGACCCAAAAGCACAAGAGGCTAGAGCAGCATTTGAAATGGAAATGTGGCGTGCACATAACTTTGGCATCGAAAAAATTGAACGAATAAAATTCAATATGGGTTATTTGAAATTAACTGCATTTGGCCCTGTGAAAGAAGTTGGGCCATTGCTTGCCTCTGCGATGAATCTACTTAATAACACCGATAGCTTGATAATTGATCTTAGAGGTAATTTCGGCGGTAACGAACAAACGGTGCAATTGCTTGCCAGCTACCTATTAAACCAACGTACTCATTTACTCGATATGGTTAAACGCGAAGGCAATCGCATAGATCAACATTGGAGCAGTGATTATGTTGAAGGACAACGTTTTGGCGAAGAAAAAGATGTATATATTCTAATCGATAAAAACAGTTTTTCAGCTGCTGAGGACTTCAGCTACACGATGAAAAACCTCAACCGTGCCACTTTGATCGGTGAAATTAGCGCAGGAGCAGCAAACTCTGGCGACACGGTGAGACTAAATGAGCATTTCAATCTATTTTTACCTACCGCTCGAGGCATCAGCCCAATAACTCAAACAAACTGGGAAGGTACCGGCGTAACCCCTGATATTAAAGTACTAGGTGAAGATGCGCTTAAAAAGGCGCAGGTAGTGATATTAACTAAATTGATAGCGAGTGAACAAGACCCACGACGAATTGAACGAATGAAAGCTCGGATTGCTGAGCTTTAAACGGTTAGCAAAATACCTAAGCAAATTTGGCAAGTGATACCGGTTAATAGCTAACGAATAAATGATACTTTTAAATTGATTAACTTTTAAGGATAATAACGTCCAAACCTTAATATCCTTATTAACCCTTTTCGGGTAGTTTTAGGTCTGTAGTGGGATAAATTGATTAGAGGTTTCTATGGCGTATATGGGCGCCATTATAACTAATAAATTGATGTCCGCTATATAATCACAAAGTTGTCGTTTGATATTTTATGGGGCTTATTTAGCTTTACGCACCAAGGGAGTATTAGCACGAATAAAAGTTAGCGTTCTTAATTTAGATCATTTGTATTGTTATTGCCTAGGAGTAACTAATGTCTGATTCAACTTTATTTTATGTACATGACCCAATGTGCAGTTGGTGCTGGGGACATCGCCCTCAATGGGAGCACTTACAAGCAGCTTTACCAGAATCAGTGGCGGTAAAGAATGTGGTAGGCGGTCTTGCACCAGACAGTGACAAAGCTATGCCACTAGATCAACAGCAAGCGATAGGTGGTTACTGGAAAAAAATTGAAGGAATGCTTGGCACTCAATTTAATCACGACTTTTGGCAGCAAAACACACCGCGTAGATCAACTTATCCCGCTTGTCGATCTGTCATTGCTGCGCGATGGCAGAATGCAGAAGATAAAATGATAGCGGCTATACAAGAGGCTTATTATTTAAAAGCCAAAAACCCTTCAGATACTGAAACACATCTTCTGTTAGCGACTGAGTTGGGGCTTGATGCTGAAAAATTTTCTGCTGATTTCAGTTCAGAAAAATTAGCAAAAGTTTTTAAGCAAGAGTTACAGTTTGCTCGTACTTTACCTATAAACGGTTTTCCGTCAATGGTGTTACAACATCAGGGCCAAGTACATGTTATACCGCTTGATTATAAAGATTATCGTGGTGCTATAAAGGTAATAACCGAAATCATTAGCTAACATTGTGTTAAGCATCCTCGGATAAACACTCTGTCATATAGACTTTTATGTATCTATATATTCGTCGCCCATAATCTACTGGTGTATGAGTCTAGGGGGTAATGGTCTGTTTTGCCACAAAGCCGACCTAATTTAGACGACTATTTATCACTATAAATAGTCCGATTTACCACCATTGCGGTCGTTCATCATCAAATTATTAATGCTAACTTTGTGCGCA
>JBALXO010000023.1:0-41826 GCA_036960615.1 Cocleimonas sp.
GTAAAGGAATTGCCATTTTCTTCATGCTGATGAACCTATCCATGGGGTACCTGCTAGTGTTATATTTTTTGAATTAAATGACGCTAATGTACTTATTGTTATTCTTAAGCGAGTTAACGTCACGTTATCATTTGTAACTAATGTTAATTAAATACAACAAAGCACTAACTGTGCCACTTTTTATAGTGTATAAATAACAACGGTTTATAGTATTTTTAGCTAAGGGTTAGCGAAATTGACAATGTTAAGGTAGTGAAAATAATTAACATTTGGTGTGATTGGTTATTTATGTATTTTCGTGTTGTAGAAATAAACAGATTCATTGATATCAATAAATGGAAAATAATTTAAAAGGAAGCGTAAATGAAAACAACAACATGGTTGGGCATGATGACATCAGTTTTTTTATTGTCTTCATGTAGTACGTTGGTGAGCCAGCAGTCGGGGAAACAGTCTGTTTCGAGCAGTCTGATGGACTTTTTGTATCCTAATAAAGAAGACCGTGCAGTACATAGCGCCGAAGTTCCATTGCTCACATTACCGGTAAAAGTCGGTATTGCCTTTGTGCCGTCTACAGGCTTTCAAAAAGAGGCCGTGCATAATAAGGATCAATACGAATTACTTGAAAAAGTAAAAGCGGCTTTTGTTCAATATGATTATATTGACCGCATTGAAGTTATTCCGAGTACCTATCTTACTGGCGGTGATGGTTTTAACACACTAGAACAAGTAGGCCGTTTATATGATGTCGATGTAATGGCATTGGTTTCTTACGATCAAGTGACTCAGTCTGTAGAGAATAATGCCGCGTTATTGTATTGGACCATCGTGGGTATGTATGTGATTCCGGGCAATGAAAATACCGTACAAACCTTTGTCGATACTGCAGTGTTTGACATTAAAAGTAGAAAAATGCTTTTTAGAGCACCGGGGATCAGCAAGCTTGAAAAACGAACCACGGCCATAGGTATTGATGAAACCTTAGCAGAAAAATCGATGCAAGGTTTTGACCTGGCAGTTACTGATATGACTAAAAACTTAGACGATGAGTTAGCTCGATTTAAAGTGAGAGTTAAAGAGGAAAAAATTGCCAAGGTGGAACATAGCAATAATTACAGCGGCGGGACTATTGATATTCAGTTTGGTTTACTATTATTGATAATGTTATTCATTCGATTAAGACTAAGTAAGGATGTTGAACGTTAACCTTACAGGGGACTATGCTCAAGTATCAATTTTCAATGAGCAGTGATTAATTGATGAGTCACTTTGTTCGGTTAATCATTTTTATACTATCAATTTTTAGAAGTCGTTTTATCTATGATGCGTTAACGCAGCACAATTATCTTCAGTATGGGCTCTGTCGTGTGACTGAAATTCCCAAATAAAGTTAGATAATCCATGTTTAGTCTAGATATTGACAATAATATAAGTAAGCAGATTTTTTAGATGTGATAAGGTGCGATATAACTGAGAGCTTGTTGATTAATTATTGAATCTCAGCTTAATGATAAGCTGAGATTCAATAGCAAGTATAATAAATACACTTGAATTACAGTATTTTATTGATACTGTAATTCATTTTTATGAAGATTTATTCGTAATGGAAAAGTTTACCCGACGAGTCTTAGAACGCTCAGAGCTGGTTAATTTCACACCATTATCTTCAATAACTTTAGTTGTCGAAATTAATTGATCGTTAGATGTGCCCAAAGATCTTAAGAACTCCACTAAACCATCAGCACGACGCTGTGCCAACGCCTTATTGTATTTAACCGTGCCTTTGTCATCTGTAAAGCCCTGAACATTAAGTTCTTTATCAGAATTTTTGGCGAGGTAAGTCGCAACGCAAGACATGTGAGTATCAAGCTTATTGTATGACTTATCACTATTAACTTCGAAATACACAGGAGTGAACCCAATAATCATTTCATTATCTGCTTGTAATGTATATTCAATACACTCTGGAGAAATAGAAAATGTTTTGATTGGTTCAGATATAACGACAGGTGCTGATTGACACCCCGCAAGTGCTAATAACGCAATTACGGGTAATGAAAGATTGATGCGTTTCATATTTGCTTAATCCTTTAAAAATGTGGTCCATTAAAAAGAAACCGTAAATTACCGATAATGTGTTATTGGGTCAATAGAAAAACTGTTTTTTAGCTAATTAGATGATTATTTTCATATTAAAAACATACTTTTTAATGGTTTTAAATTTTAATACATACCAATGGGTAGCATATTTTAATGAATTTATTTAAAAATTATTAACTAAGTTTTTAAGTGTTGTTTTTTGCGTTTTCTTACTGCAACATATTGGGGTGTTTTTGATTCACTAGGAAGATAGTTTACATACTTTAGGATAACATTAAGGGACTAACCTGTACTTATGGATAAGAGTAAAGCACCAAATCACTTTGCTGAAGATAAAACAGTTGTGGCAGGATTTGAACATTCTGAAAATAATAATAAAGTTAACTTGATTGGGAAGTGTTTCAAAAATCGCTATTTAATTGAGTCTAAAATTGGTCATGGTGGTATGAGTGATATATACCGTGCCAAAGATCTCTATTTGGAGTCATTAAACGTAACCGAACCTTTTGTTGCGATTAAAGTATTATTATCTCAGATATCTGATATACCCGAAGCTCAACAAGTTCTTATCAAAGAGTCAGTACAAACTCAAAAACTATCTCATCCAAACATCATCAGAGTTTATGATGTAGATACCGATGATGACTTTCACTTTATGGTGATGGAGTGGTTAGATGGTGAATCATTAGACCAAGTGATCAAACGTTCAAAACCATTAGGTATCAACTTCAAAGGATCAATGAAAATCATTGATCAGATTGCTTCTGCATTATCGTATGCTCATCAACAAGGTATCGTCCATACAGACTTAAAGCCTTCAAATATCTTCCTTACTCGCCAAGGGAATATTAAAGTTTTTGATTTTGGCGTTGCGAAAAACTTACAGCAAAGAGAGGACCGATATGCATTTGCCGAAGTCGACCAAGACTCTCCTTTAACAGGTTATACCCCAGCTTACGCCAGTTTTGAGCAGTTATCTGGAGAAGATGCCTGCGCGGCAGACGATATTTTTGCTTTTTCGTGTATTAGTTATGAGCTGCTAACAAGTAAACATCCTTATAACCGTGTTGCTGCAAATGAAGTTGATATCATCAACAATAAGTTGATTAAACCCAAATATATTAGTACACGATTATGGCCTATGTTGAAAAAAGGTCTCGCGCTAAAAAAAGTACAACGTGTGCCTTCCATCGATCTGATTATCAATAAGTTCCACAGTAAAAGTTGGCCACTACTTACCGCCATTGCTGCTGGTTCAGTGCTTGCGATCGGTGGATTTCAAATTCAACAATATTATCAGGTTCAACTAGACGACTTACAAAATAAAGTCGCGCTGACAAACAAGGCGAAAAGCGAAGTTCAAGCATTTGAGTTTATTCCTGCTTCAGCATTATTAGCCCAGATAGAAGATATTCCAGAAGATAAAACGCTGATTAAGAATGGTTTATTAAAGACACATCAATCTGAAGTGTTGGATATTGTTGAGCAACGTATTGCTTCCTTACCGAAAAGCGATAATGGTATGTATCAAGATTATGAAAAAATAGCACAAGTTATTAATGATATAGAACGTTTTTATCCTGATTCAGTTCGCTTACTACAAATGAAAAACCAAGCTGAGCGAAGTAAACAATCTGTCGTAGATGCACTGTCTGAACGTTTGAGTCTTCTTTTATTTCAAGCCCGTTACAATGAACAGGGAAGTAATAATATTCAGGCCATTGTTGAAGGGTTAACGTTTGTCGAGCCTGGATATGCTTATATCGCCTCCAATGAAGAATACACTCTCTATGCAAGCACATTTAATAACGCCTTAAAGAAACATGATATTACTCAAATTGATGCGCTGATTACTACCGGCGAATATATTTTTGTAAACTATCCGCAAGCTAAGTCATTAATTACATATGGCGCTGAATTGAAAGTTGCGGTTAAAAGGTTAAATGACTATCACGATCTAACGGCAAAAGGTAAAACTGCCAGCTATCCATACGATGCTGCTGAAGTTTATTACCGAGATACATTTAATCAATTAACCGTGAAGTTGGATGCGATTGATAACCCGAAAGACTTACAAGAGTTTGATAAAGAAGTTAGGGGACTCGCCACGAATTTACCTGATGATTTTGAGCCCCTGCTAACGCTTGATAAACGTTTAGCCGCTTCTTTTTTACGCCAAGCAAATGTGTATCTAGAAAAGCAATATCTGAAGACTGCCAGAGAGTTATTTGCCAGAGGGAATGAAATGTATGAACGTCTAAATGGTGTTCAACGCTTATAACTCACTGAGTATGTTGGCTAGTCAATAAGTTGATGAAGGAAGATGTAATAGAAATGGAATTATCGCTAGAGATTGTGAGTTATCACAGGTTATCCCCTGAGCAAGTCATAACAAAAGGTGTCACAGACACCTTAACGTTAGGGCGCTCTGATGTATGTGACTGGCATATGCCGGATCCTGAAAAAGTGGTTTCTGGTACTCATGCTCGGATCACCAAGCGCAGTGATGATTTTTTCATTGAGGATTTATCAACCAACGGATTATATGTCAATCGCGCTGTCGAAGCGCTAGGCACCAATCGTGAACATAAAATTGAACACGATGATTTATTCACTTTTGGTGATTATGAGATCAGCGCGAAGTTACAAATGTTAAATGTGGCCTCCAATAGTAGTCCTCTACAAGATGTACAAAACGTTGCGACTTTGCCGCAGGATAAAGTCATTCCAGCTTCTTCCTCATCAATGCTTGATACTGGGTTTGAGTCTGATTTAGCAGGATTTGATTCTGCTATGTTACTGAACCAATCTCGACAACAGTCTGCGGGTCTCTCACAGATGAACTCTGATTTGCAAGACCATTTTCAACCACCGGTTGCCATCCCAGAAGAATGGGATAAAGATATTTTTGGACAAGATTCTCAAGCTCACACAAACGCTGATATCCGGTCTGCTGTTCCGCAAGAGCCCGCGCCTCTTGTTGCTCAGGCTCCCGTTAACCCGATAAAAGTGACTGAAACGGTAAAAACGGAGGGTAAAAAGGTGGCCCCCGTGACACCAAAATCCAAAGTATCGGTTAGTTCACAGGTAAGCCCGGCATCTGCATTAAGCAAAGCATTTTTCCAAGGTCTGGGAGTCAATGAACAAGATTATGTCAATGTGTTAACTGAAGAGTTGATGTTTGAATTGGGCCAAAGCATGCAGTTTATGTTGACTGGACTGATGGAATCTCTACGTCAACGTTCAAAGCTGAAGACTGAGTTTAGGATCAATCAAACGACATTCCAGCAGCGTGAAAATAATCCATTGAAATTTTCGGCCAATATTGATGATGTTTTTCAAAATTTATTTTTAAGAAAAAGTGCGAGTTTCTTGTCATCCCAGCAAGCTATCACCGAAGCATTTAATGACGGCCGAAAGCATGATACCGCGTTAACCGCAGGTACATTAGGCGCTATCCGTGGATTGTTAAATCAATTAGATCCTGAGTTTATTGAAGCCAAAAGTCAAAATCAATCGCTTACAGACATGTTAGTGCCGGGACAAAAACAGATGCGCCAATGGAAGGTATATAAAAGCTTACATTCCAATTTAAAAACAGAATTTATGCAAGACAGTGCTGCCGCATTATCAGATGATTTTGTTAAAGCATACGACAATAAAATCAAAACATTATAAATTACTAAGGGCTAATAAATGAAATTGAAGTTAGGTTTATATCAAATTGTATTAGTAAGTTTTTTATTACTTAATTCTGGCTGTAAAACGATTAATGCTGTCGTCCCACCATCGACAGATCTTACCTTTAATGCCAGTGCAGACATCAATCCTGACATTAACGATCGGCCATCACCTGTGGTGGTGAAAATATTTGAATTATCATCAAGAACTATCTTTGATACCCAAGATTTTTTTACCCTTGATGAGTCTGCGGAAAATGTACTTGGTCCAGATCTTATCCGTAAAGATGAGTTGGAATTACAGCCATCAGAAACGCGTGAGTATGCCATGACACTGGGACAAAACACCCGATTTGTGGGTGTTATTGTCGCGTACAGAGATATTGATTCATCTCGTTGGCGTTCAGTCGTCGCTGTCGATCCTACTGGTTATGATGATGTCGTTATCAACATCGAAAAAATAGCTGTGTATAACTCTGAAAAATAATTGTTGTGAATAAATAGGGAAATTATGAGCGATTTTAGCCCAATAGCATGGACAGAGGGCATGTTTCTTCGTCCGCAACATATGCAGCAGCAAGAACGTTTTTTGCAACATCAACAAGCGCGAACTGCCAAGAATAACAATCCACTTGCTTGGGGGGTTGTGAGCTATGAAGTCAATTATAGCTTACTTCCACTGGGGCAATTTGGTTTAGACCGTATCGATTGTGTTTTTCCCGATAACACCTTGGCTTGTCTTCCTGAGCAGAGCCCGTTACCAACGGCTATTACTATTCCAGCCGGCACATTGGATCAGCTTGTCTATCTTGTTCTTCCCGTTGCGAAAAGTAATGGGATGAACATTTCATCTTCTGAACAAAATCAAATTACTCGTTACAGCTATGAAGATCACAACATTGTTGACACAAGTGTTGGGTCTGATGCTATGGAAGTGTTGCAAGTTGCCAAATTAGATTGTCGGTTAAAGTTACAAAGTGAAGACCGCTCTGGTTATGTCTCAATTGCGATCGCTCGGGTTATTGATGTATCTGAAGAGGGCGTTATCCGCTTAGATAAAAAGTTTATTCCGGCATGTATTGGCATTGAACACATTAAAACCTTAATGAATATGACAACTGAAGTCACTGGCATGATTAATCAGCGTGCAGAAGCCATTGCCGGTCGCTTAAGTCAATCCCAAGGAACTTCTAGTTCGATAGCAGACTTTTTAATGTTACAACTTTTGAATAAGTATCAACCCATTTTTGAACATTATGGCGTTGTTAGTCATATTCATCCAGAATTGCTATTTCGCACACTCATTAGTTTTTCTGGTGAGCTTTCTACATTCAGCAGTCCCAACAAGCGACCGCCAAAATTTCCAGTCTATCAACATGATAATTTAACTTATGTGTTTAGTAATACTATGGTGATTGTTAATCATGGCTTAAGTAGTGTATTGGAACAAAGTGCCACAGAGTTAATCCTAGAAAAGACCAAATTTGGTGTGTATTTCTCTACGATTGCAGATAAAAGCATGCTTGATAATGCTGAATTTATTCTTGCTGTTAAAGCAAATGTTCCTCATGACGAGCTTCGTCAACGCCTACCGTCACAAATTAAAATAGGGTCAGTCGAAACCATTCGTGAATTGGTTAATAACCAATTACCAGGCATCGGAATATCAAACCTCCCAGTCGCGCCAAGACAGGTGCCATATCATGCTGGTTATCACTATTTCCAATTAGATAAAAACAACAGCCATTGGATAAAGCTTAAATCAAGTGGCGGTGTTGCAATGCATATTTCTGGTGCATATCCAGATTTACAAATTGAACTTTGGGCCGTGAGTATTTAACGCCAAAACATTAAGGATAATTTTGTGAACGATAAAACCATCGTTAAACCTCGCCCAGGGAAAGGGTCGGGTATGGCTGGCAATAAAACAAAAGTCGATGATGATAGTCAGAGAACCTTGATTCAAGATCACCGAGCTGATAATCGAGACAACCGATCTCAACTAAGCTTATCGCAAAACCCAATTGTTGATTTTGCGGGGACTCTTTTATCTATTTGTAGCCAATTACGAAATAGTAACCAGCATGATGATGTCAATACTTTACGGGTGCATTGTGTCGAACTCATCAAGAATTATGAGCAACAATTACGTAATGCAAATTTAGCGTCAGATGACATTAAGTCTGCTCGATATTGCTTGTGTTGTTTTATTGATGAAGTGGTCCTCAATACGCCTTGGGGAGAGCAAAGCTATTGGGCATCTGACAGTTTGCTTTCTACTTTTCATAATGAAACTTTGGGTGGTGAATATTTTTATACCTTGCTTGAAGCATCTCTTCGTCATCCTTCTGAAAAGTGTAATTTACTTGAGTTGATGTATTTATGCTTAACACTTGGTTTTGTTGGCAAAATGAGAGTTGAGCATCAAGGCGATCAAAAACTAGAAGCGTTACGTGAAAAAACGTATTTAGCCATTCAATCTTGTAAAGGCGATTTTCATCGAGAATTATCACCAGGATGGCGACAGAATATTGTCCCTAATTTAACCTTCCAGCAGCCATTTCCTTTATGGGTTATTGGGGCATTATTTGGTGTGGTTACTTTGTTTATCTATATGAGTTTTAGTTACAGCATTAACAACTATTCATCAGACGCTTATAAAGAATTGACCTCGATTGTCCCTTGGGAAAAAACCATTGATGCGCAACAACAAATCAGTCGTGATGAAGCGTTATTACTGCAACAACTTTTACAAACCGAAATTGAAAAGAATCTACTCGAAGTAGAACAATTAAGCGATCGCGTGAGGATCCGCATTGGGGCGACTGAACTGTTTGCTTCTGGTAACACTCAACCTCGTTCAGATTTTGAAGCGATTTTAGCCAAAATTGCTCTGACGCTAGAGAGCACAAATGGCAAAATTTTGATCACCGGCCATACCGATGATGAGCCCATCTTTACGTCTAAATATCCATCAAACTGGCATCTTTCATTAGCAAGATCAACGTCGATTGCGAACGTTCTTGCTAATAACGCATCGCTAAGTGGCCGATTGTGGCCCGAAGGTCGTGGTGAGTCTGAGCCCCGTGTGGTGAATGACAGTGAACAGAACCGCGCGTTAAATCGTCGAATTGAAATCGACTTATTGTTTTAATGTGACACAAAGGAATCGCATCAATGTCTTTAAAATCAATTGGCAAAGGAATTGTCGACACACTTAAGTCTAAATGGGCCATTACCATAATAGGTTTTTTATGCTTAGCTTTACTTATTTGGTTTGGTGGCCCTTTAGTGGCTATAGCGGGGTATGAACCATTAGCATTAGCAGCCACACGGATTATCTTACTACTGGTTATTGTTATTATTTTTGGTGCTATTCACTTTTCTCGACAACTCAAGAATAAAAAACAAAGCGAGAAAATGGTTGATAGCTTAATTAACGGTGAAGAGGGTAACTCCGTGACCGGTGATGACTTAGCCAAAAGTGAAATCACTGTTTTACAAAATAAAATGACCCAAGCGTTAGATATTCTAAAAAATACCAAGTTAACTAAAAATAAAAGTATTTACGAATTACCTTGGTACATCATGATTGGTCCGCCTGGTAGCGGAAAAACAACCGCTATTCAGCATTCTGGTCTTGAATACCCATTAAAAGAAAAAATGGGCGTAGATATGATAGAAGGCGTTGGTGGCACAAGACATTGTGATTGGTGGTTTACCAATAAAGCGGTATTAATTGATACGGCGGGCCGTTATACCACCCAAGATAGTCATGTAAAACAAGACTCTCGGGCATGGCAAGGTTTTCTGGGCTTATTGAAAAAATACCGCCCAGTTCGTCCTATTAATGGGGTGATAATCAGCATGGGAATGTCTGATTTGTTAAACCAAACTAAGACTGAGAGAAACTTACACGCACGGGCGATTAAACAGCGTTTACAAGAGCTGCAAAATCAACTAGGTATGACTTTTCCTGTGTATGTTTTATTTTCTAAATCAGATTTGGTTGCCGGGTTTAATGAATTTTTTGATGATTTAACCAAAGAAGATTGTGAACAAATTTGGGGTATTACCTTCCCACTCAATGCCGATACAGAAGACACTGATATTGTCAGTTCATTTAATAAAGAATTTCATGATTTATTATTAAATTTAAATGCAAGATTAAATAGCCGTTTAAAAAACGAACGCGACCTAGAGCGTCGTGCGGCCATCTATGAGTTTCCAAAGCAGCTTCGATTATTACAGAGCTCAGCCGATGATTTTCTTAAAGAAATTTTCGCGCCTAATGCATATGAAGAAGCACCGCTATTGCGTGGTGTTTACTTAACCAGTGCAACTCAAGAAGGTACGCCAATTGATCATCTTTCTAGTCACTTATCCAGTGGTATTAAGAGTAAAGCTAAAACCTTCGCCGCCAATAAACAACGCAGCTACTTTATTAAACGCTTGTTAGAAGATGTTATTTTTCCGGAGAAAAATTTAGCATCAACCAATCGTAAACATACAAAGCATAATAAACTTTTACGAAAAGTATCAGTAGGCATTGCTGCAGGTGTCACCTTGCTTGCTAGTTATGTTTGGTGGCAAAGTTATGATTGGAATAGACAATTGATTGATGATACTTATCAAGGTGTCACTGCATATAAAACCGTTACCAGTGGTGGGTTAAATGCTAAGTCAGATGTCATTACACTAACCAAAGGCTTAACATTAATTCGTGATCTCCCTGTTGGTTTTGGTACTGACAAGCCGGAGGATGCATATACCTTTGGTTTGTATCAAGGAGATAAGCTTAAACAACCGGCGACAGCGGCTTATCACCGTGCCTTAGAAACACATTTAATGCCTTACCTACAAGGTGTGCTTAGTGATGAAATGGACGCCAACGGTGAGCACCTTAACTACCTATATGAAACATTAAAAACCTACTTAATGTTGTATCTTCCTGAGCATTTTGACAAAAGTGATGTGCAAGTCTGGTTCTCGGCTTATATCGATCGAAACCTTGTTGGTGATGTCAATAGTGAGGTGAGGAAGGCGCTAAATAAGCACATAGATACATTACTGTCTTTAGGGATTAGAGGTCATCAATATGACAGTATGACAGTTGATAGTGCTCGGATTAATTTGACCATGCTACCTCTGGTTGAGCGCGCCTATCAGCGTTTGAAAAGTGATTTTTCAAACAGCAGTATCCCAGATTTTACACTGGTCGATATTCTGAGTTTAGACAGTTTAGATGGTTTGGTGTTCACCAGTGGTCGCCAATTTAATCAAGGCATTCCTGGTCTTTATACTTTTAATGGTTTTCATGGCATTTTTAGCATAGAAAAGAACAAGATAATCAAAAACCTAACCGCAGATAGTTGGGTTTATGGTGATGAGTTAATTGATTTAGATGAGCAAGCCAAAGCGCAGATTACCCAAGCGTTAGAAAGCAGATACATTCGTGACTATATTTTCTATTGGGAAGATTTCTTAAGTGACCTTGCTATTAAACCATATTCAACACGTGAGGAAGCTGAGAGTGTTACTGCTGCACTTGCTAGTCCAGACCAACCGATAAAAACTATTATTACAGCAGTGCAGAAAAATGTGAATTTAACTAAGCTTCCTGCCGATTCAAATAATTTAAAGGCCGCTGCGGAAGTGGCCGGTAATATTTCAGATGTTGCATTTCGGTCTAAAAAAGCAAGATTAAATCGGCTCTTACCTGATACGGCAATAGAGTTAGATATTGATTTGCCCGGCAAGGATGTGGAATTTGCTTTTGCAGAATTGCTCAAAATAAATCCTGCTGATATTGATAAAATTCAAACGACATTACGCGCTCTTAATCGAAACTACAGTAAATTATCAATGCAGTCAGAAGGGCAAGGTAACGTTGTTAATCAAGCCATAGAAGAAAGCTTTGCTCAACTAGGATCCAGTTTATCAGAGCAATTGATGGATCTACCTTATCCAGTAAAAAATTGGCTAAGTGAAGTGGCTTATCGTACTCGCTCGTTTGCAAAATCCAATCAAAGTCAACGTTTCAATGGTATTTGGCGTTCGCAAGTCTTGGCCGAATTCAATCGTGCGATCGCAGGGCGTTACCCTTTTGACCGTAAATCGTCAGAAGATGTCAGACTAAAAGACTTCAGCAAGTTTTTTGGTTATGGCGGCACCTTAGATAAATTTTGGGATCAATACCTTGCTTCACATGTCGATACCAGCAAAAAACCTTGGCGTTTTAAGCGTAATATCGGCATTCGTAATGACATTTTAGAAATGTATCAACGTGCTGAAATCATTAAAGAAGCATTTTTCGAACCAGGATCTAAGCAGCCTATAGTTAATTTTTCATTAGAACCGGAATTATTAGATAGAAGTGTGAGTATGTTTTTATTCGAAATAGACAGTCAGCAGCTTAAATATCGACACGGACCTACTCGCAAAGAGTTATTTACGTGGCCTGGTCCTGGAGCTAATAACGAAACACGAATTGCATTTTCACCTCCCAATGGTGGTCGCTCTATCAATAAGAAATATGAAGGTGAATGGTCGTTCTTCAAATTATTAGATGAATTAAGTAAAAAGCGTCCAAAAACGAAAAAAGATGGCAAGTTACTTATCAATCTCAAAGGTTACAATGCTGTACTGAAATTGACCGCAAACAGTGTTAACAATCCATTTTGGATGGCAAATATGGAGAAGTTTAGATGTCCTGCGAATCTTTAACATCAGTAGGTTACTGTGGCAAAGTCCCCTCAAAAGGTGATTTTATTCAGCAGAACTTAAATATTGATTTTCTTAAAAATTGGAATGACTGGTTACAAGCCGTTATTGCAGTGAGTAAAGAACAAACCGAACACAATTGGTTGGATTATTATCTGACGAGTCCCATTTGGCATTTTTCGTTATCTGCCGGAGTGTGTTGCGACCAAGCCGTGGTCGGGACCGTCATTCCAAGTGTTGATCATGTTGGTCGCCATTATCCATTCACTTTAGCCGGATTACATAATCAATCGGCTTTAAGAGGTTGGAAAGATAATCAGTGGGTTGAGGTTTTTGAACAACACATATTACAAGTACTTGAAGATGATACTGTTCTTGGTAATTGGTTAGATGCCATTACAAAAGAGCCTTTAACGGTAGCCGCCAATAACGACAAGCTACTCGAGAGTGAATCATTAGATCGCAACAAGAAAGCGTGGGTCTTTCAGGGGGACAATTCACCTGATGTGCTTTTATTACTAGACCAGCAATACAGAAAACGCTTTGATCGTTACAGCATATGGTGGACAGAGGGATCTGACGATGTTGAACCATGCACGATTATTACCGAAGGCTTACCACAGATCAGTCAATTTATTTCTATGTTAAATGGTCAATGGCAACAACGTGGTTGGAATACTGCAGAGCTCATTAAGGAGCAAACATCATGCACTTAAGTCATGCATTAACTCATCGAGGCACCGTAAGAGCAATCAACGAGGATGCATATCTGGAATTACCACATTTAGGTATTTGGGTGGTTGCAGATGGTATGGGTGGACATGCAGCAGGAGATGTCGCAAGTCAATTAGTGATTGATGGCATCCAGCAGGCCGTTGAACATTTACAACCAGAAACGATTACATTAGATGTTTTAAAACAGTCGCTTATTGCGAGTAATCGTTTTTTGCAACAAATGAGTGAGCATGAGTTTGATGGGAAGGTGGCAGGCAGTACTGTCGTTGTTTTGTGGTTATACCAAGATAACTATCACTTGCTATGGGTAGGCGACAGCCGAATTTATTTGTTACGGGATCAACAAATGAAGCAAGTCACTAAAGACCACAGTCAAGTTAACGACATGATTGATGAAGGGTTACTTCTACCTGAAGAGGCTGAATCTCATCCATTAGCGAACGTGATCACTCGGGCTGTCGGTGTCGACTCACAATTAGACATAGACTATCGCACCGATAATATGAAAGAGGGTGATGTCTTTTTACTTTGTAGCGATGGTTTAAATAAAGAATTAAATGATGTTGAAATTGAACGAACAATAAAGTCTGGCAATATCATTGATTCCGGTATGGCACTACTCCATGCCTCTTTAGTCAGAAATGCACGAGATAATGTCACCTGCATTCTCGTTAAAAACACACCTAAAAAAATAAATGTCATTGATGATAGTGATAAAACAATTCCAATATTTAGTTGATGTTTAAATAAATCAATCTCATATGAGTATTTTTGTTTAATGAATGTCATTTCCGATAGTAATTACTTATAAATGTTGTGTTTAGATGTGCGATAACATTATTTTAAATGTAATTATATCGAGTGTAATTATATCGAGTGTAATTATATAGGATGTATTTATTTTTTTATGATTATCCATTGTAATTAGTTATTGGCATTATATTGTCTTTTACTTCTATTAAAGGCCGGTAAGTATTGTTTTTGACGTTCTATACTTTTATTATTGTAAATTAATCGTTTTTATTCAGGGATTGAATTAGATTGAGTAAGCTAAAGAATTTAACAATTGATGAATTAATTCTTCCCATTACCATTGATGCGGAATCAGGAGTTGATCCTCGTGAAGATATAAGTCCGACATCAACTTATTATCTACTTAAAGATGTTCGAAATATTGCACGTTCTAGAGAACGTAAAGCACTGACTGACGAAGAAGATGTATTGTCAGTTGCAGTTGAATGGCGACCAATTTTCGAACAAGTCCCAGACATCTTAAAACAACAATCAAAAGATATTGAATATGTTGCTTGGTTTATAGAGGCCGCCTGTAGGTTATATGGCTTTAAAGGACTTTGTTTTGGTTTCACTCTAGCCACAGAACTAGTTGAGCGCTATTGGGACACTATCTATCCCACCCCTGAGCCAACTGATTTAGCTGAGCGCATTGCGCCGCTCATTGGTTTAAACGGTATCGAAAGCGAAGGGTCTTTAATTCATCCAATCAGAACGATTCCAATCACTGATGGTGGTGTCATTTATTCTACTTGGCAATATGAGCAAGCTTTAGACACCAGTCGTTTAGATAAAGAAAAACAAGAAAAACGTTTTGATTCAGGTTCTGTGTCACTTGAAGATGTCGAACATAGCATTAGAGAAACCTCTGACAGTTTTTTTATTGAATTAGACCGTGATGTTCAAGAGGCCATTGCCGCTTTTAGCAAGCTATCTGCTGCCATGGATGCAGCGATGAGCGGTGAGCCACAGCCTACAAGTTACATTCGCAAAGCATTAGAAGCATGTGCACTACAAATCAGTGCTATTACGGCGCCAATTATTGCAAAAAACAAAACAAAACTTGAACAAGAACAACATCAAGAAGAAGAGCAACATAGCGATACTAACGACCGCAGCACAACGTCCTCAAGTATTGATGGACAGCTTAATTCGAGAGCAGAAGCCATTAATCACCTTGAAACGATAGCGGACTTTTTTAGACGTACCGAACCACATTCGCCTATGTCTTATGCCATTGAACAAGTTATACGTTGGAGTGATCTCAGTTTGCCTGAGTTGTTACAAGAATTAATCCAAGATGGTGAAGCAAGGAATGGTTTCTTCAAGTTATCTGGAATAAAAACGGAAGATTGATCTGTAGTTGATTACTCAACATATTATTGAAAGGAGTTCATATGAGTGTACATGATAAATTAAAGCGAGTAAGAAAACCTCGTGTCCATATTACCTATGATGTTGAAACAGAAGGTACAGTTGTAAAAAAAGAACTGCCTTTTGTTATCGGTGTTACGGGTGATTTTACTGGACACAACGCCGCAGATTTAAAGCCATTGAAAGACCGCCGTTTTGTGCAAATCGATCGCGACAACTTCAATGATGTATTAAAGCGTATGAGTCCCCAATTAAACATTTCAGTACCTAACACGCTTGCCGGTGATGATACTGAAATGAAGGTAGCATTACAATTTAGCAGCATCGAAGACTTCGAGCCTGCTGCTATTGTTAATCAGGTTGAACCATTAAAAAAATTAATGGAAACCCGCAACAAACTCCGTGATTTGATGACCAAAGTTGATCGTTCTGAGAATCTCGAAAATATCTTAGAAGAAGTGTTAAATAACACTACCAGCCTAGATAAATTAGCCGGTGAACTTAACCTCAAAGGAGCGGAATAATGAGCATGGAAGCTGCGTCATTAGATGCTGTATCTGAAGAACAAGCACAAAGTGTTTCTATTTTAGAGCAAGCAATTTTTGCAACCAAGCAAACCGATTCTTCGCGTGCAGAAGAGCTTATTCGCTCATTAACGGAAGAAGCCCTGAAAGGTACTGTGCAATGGGATAAAAACCTCACAGTTACTTTTAACAAGGCGATTACTCGTTTAGACGATATTATCTCTAAGCAATTAGCTGCCATCATGCACAATGAAGATCTGCAAAAGCTGGAAGGCAGTTGGCGTGGATTGCATCATACAGTGAAAAACTCTGAAACAAATGAAATGCTTAAAATTCGTGTCATGAGTTTGTCTAAAAAAGAACTTCACAAAGATTTGAGTAAAGCGGTTGAGTTTGATCAGAGTCAAATGTTCAAAAAAATCTATGAAGCAGAATTTGGTACCCCGGGTGGAGAGCCTTATGGTTGTTTAGTCGGCGATTATGAGTTTAGTAATCATCCTGAAGATGTTGAAACATTATCATTGATATCTAATGTTGCAGCCGCCGGCTTCTGCCCATTTGTTTCTGCTGCTGGTTCTTCTTTATTTGGTTTTGATGAGTGGACTGAACTCAGTAAACCACGGGATCTTGAAAAAGTATTTGAATCTTTAGAATACACTAAGTGGCGCTCTTTCCGTGACAGTGATGACTCTCGTTTTGTCACCTTAACCATGCCACGTGTGCTTGCCCGTCTTCCATATGGTGAAGCAACTAAACCTGTTGAAGAGTTTTGCTATGAAGAATTCGAATTAGATTTAGAAAGTGGCCGTGCTAAAGTAGCTGATCATGATGACTATTGCTGGATGAATGCAGCGTATGTTATGGCAACTAATATGGGTCAGGCATTTAGCAAATATGGTTTCTGTACCGCAATCCGTGGCGCCGAAGGTGGTGGTAAGGTTGAAGGATTACCAGCCCATGTATTTACCAGTGATGATGGTGATCCGGATTTAAAATGCCCAACAGAAATTGGCATTACCGATCGCCGCGAAGCTGAATTAAGTAAGTTGGGTTTCTTACCTCTGTGTCATTACAAGCATACTGATTATGCAGTGTTCTTTGGCGCTCAATCTTGCCAAAAACCTAAAATAATGTCTAACCATGATGCTACCGCGAATGCAGCCATTTCTGCACGTTTACCTTACCTGATGGCAACATCACGTTTTGCGCATTATCTTAAAGTGATGGCTCGAGACAAAATTGGTAGCTTTATGGAAGCTGAAGATGTCGAGTCTTGGTTAAATCGCTGGATTTTATCATTTGTTAATGCTTCAGAAGGTGGTGGGCAAGAGATTCGCGCCAAGTACCCATTAGCAGACGCAAAAGTTGAAGTTAAAGAAATCCCTGGCCAACCTGGTTCATACAATGCAGTTGCATGGTTACGTCCTTGGTTACAAATGGAAGAACTTACAGCCTCTTTACGTTTAGTCGCAAAGATCCCTAAAGTAGGATAATCACGCGCTAATGCAGTGACCCTCATTTGTTTTCAAGGATAGAAACAAACGATGCCGCATGAAACCATTTCATTTGTAACAAGTGAAATTTTCAAAGAAGATACTGGTGTTAACAAACCAGTATCTTCCAAGACACAGGCACTAAAAAATAAACACCTAGTCGAACGGTTCTTGCGAGAGTCGGACTCGACTAGGTCGTTATTGCTTTGGCTTGAAAACTCAAGTCATTCGCTTAACCAATTCGATAAAACATCTGTTTTACCTTTCTTGCTTAAAGCTATTGAACGCATCGATAGACAATTAGAACAACAGCTTAATGCAATTCTTCATCATGATGCTTTTCAAGCGTTAGAAGCCAGCTGGCGCGGAGTACTTTATCTTGTTCAACAGCAAGATTTACATGATAAAGACCAGAAAGTGAAAGTAAAAATGCTCGATTGTTGTTGGACAACCCTGTCTAAAGACATTAATCGGGCCATTGAGTTTGACCAAAGCGATTTTTTTAAACTGATTTATAACAATGAATACGACATGTCCGGTGGCGAGCCCTTCGGCACATTAATTGGTGATTATCAAATCACTCATAAAAGCCGTCCTGGCGTGTCTACTAATGATATTGATATTTTAAAAGAAATCTCCCGCACTGCAGCGGCCGCTTTTGCGCCCTTTATTACCTCTGCTAGTGCTTCTTTGTTTGGTGCTGATGATTTTGCCGATTTATCTGCTCATATGAATATAGCTAAAATTTTTGAACAACATGAGTACATTAAGTGGAATTCGTTACGTAAAATGGACGATTCTCGCTTCATTGGCTTAACTATGCCCAACATCCTAATGCGTTCCCCTTATCTTATTGATGGTACCCGTAGCGAAGGATTTAAGTTTAAAGAATCGATTAAAAACCCTAAAAAAGATCATTTATGGGGCAATGCTGCTTATGCCTTCGGTGGGGTATTAATTCGTGCATTTAGCGAGTCAGGCTGGTTTGGTCATATCCGTGGCCTAGAGCCTGGAGCACGTAAGAAAG
This sequence comes from Cocleimonas sp., assembly GCA_036960615.1. Taxonomy (GTDB): domain Bacteria; phylum Pseudomonadota; class Gammaproteobacteria; order Thiotrichales; family Thiotrichaceae; genus Cocleimonas. The sequence continues at coordinate 18,449 of JBALXO010000023.1, forward strand.
GATTAGTTTGCGATCTTGCAGTGAGCCAATATGAGCCCGATTTGTATCGGAAGCGCATGAAGCCATCGGTGGACTTATTAATCAGTGATCGGGCGGAAAAGTCTATTTCTGACCAAGGTTTTATTCCTTTATCTCCGGTTTTAGGCTGTGAACATTTAGTTTTTTACAGTAATGCTTCTGTTCAGAAACCACCTAAATATGAACTGTTAGAAGACAATATCAATGCAAAATTATCATCGATGTTGCAGTACATTTTATGTGTTTCACGTTTTGCTCATTACATCAAAGTATTAGGCCGTGAAAAAATAGGTTCACTTCATTCTGCAGAGGCTTGCCAGCGAGAGCTACAACTGTGGCTGCATAAATACACTACCGCTTCAGACGTGTCCTCAGATGATGTAAGAAGTAAATACCCACTGCGAAGTGCCCAAGTACAGGTAAAAGAAATGCGCGGCAAGCCTGGGCATTTCTATTCGATTATTCAGTTACAACCTCATTTTCAATTAGATCAGATGGTGTCCAGTATTAAATTGGTCACTGAACTGACATCAAGAAACTAACATAAAGGTATCAAATGCAAAAAATTCAACAAATGCTGCAGAGCGGCCAACTACAAGATGCAATACAGTTAGTTGAGACACAATTAAAAGACGACCCGATGAATATTGACTTAAAAGGTCAACATGTTGAGTTGTTGTGTATTAATGGTGAACTTGAGCGTGCAGACAAACAATTAAACTTTTTAGTGCAAAAGCATCCTGACTTTTTAATTGGCGCAGCAAATTTACGTCAGTTGATCCGTGCTGAACAAGCCCGACAAGATTTTATGGCGGGCAAAACAGTACCGCAACTTTTTGCTGAGTCTGATGCGCACGTTGAAGCATTAATGAAATTACGCTTAGCAATGGTTGATGCTCAAGATGATGTGACTCAGTGTGCAAGCAGCCTTGAAACTCTGCGTCCCGAAGTAAACTTAGTGTTAAACGATATCACTCATCAAGAAATTCGTGATCTGGATGACACTTTAGGCGGTTTCATAGAGATTTTTGGTACTGACGGTAATTTCTATTTAGCGCAGTTATCTGAAATTGATTATATCAACTTTAAACAGGCTACCTCATTACTGGAAATGGTTTGGCGCCGGGTTGATTTAGCCATCAAAAATGGACCGAGTGGCGAAGCACATATTCCAATGATTTATGGTGGCAGTGAAACGGATGCGCAAAAACTGGGACGAGAAACCGATTGGCATGAAATCGCGACTAATGTTGTTGCAGGCAAGGGCTTAAAAATGTGGTTTGTCGATGATAATGCTATCGCATTAAATCAAATTACTAAAGTTACCTCTCCAATGTTGCAGTAGGCCCCGTGTTGAGCAAAAACCAACAACCGATAATGGCGTCAATTCTAGATAGATTGATAGATGATGCGCCAAACGAGCAAGACGTCAAAGACAGCCATCGTGGCCTTAACTTACGCCAGTTAAGGTCTAATGTTCGTCGCGATTTAGAAAATCTACTCAATGCTAAATTGCAATGGCAAACGTGGCCTGATCATTTAACTGAGCTTGATAATTCTTTGATGAATTATGGTTTGCGTGACTTTTCTTCTATGCCAGTCGCGAGCTTAGATGGGCGTCAGCTTTTATGTAAACAAGTTGCCGATACCATTAAACGATTCGAACCGAGATTTTTAGAAGTAATGGTTGAAACAGTCGATAATGAACAACCATTAGACCGGGTTTTAAGATTAAAAATTAATGCATTGTTGTATGCAGAACCTGAGCCTGAATATATTACGTTTGACTCTGAAGTTGAGCCTGTCCACTTGGCGATGATAGTTAATGAGGGAATTCTGTGAATCAGGAATTATTGGAATATTACAATCGTGAGCTGGCTTTCATTCGTCATATGGGAGCGGAATTTGCTGAGCAATACCCTAAAGTTGCCGGGCGTTTACGCTTAAGTGATGAACATGTTGAAGATCCTCATGTTTCACGATTAATTGAAGCATTCTCTTTGCTAACAGCACAAATTAGGCAAAAACTTGATGATAGTTTTCCTGAATTAACTGAGGCGTTATTAGGCCAGTTATATCCCGATTACCAAGCGCCAATACCGTCGATGTCCGTTATCAAAGTAACCACTGAAAACTTGTCGACTACTGGCGTGTTATTACCCAGAGCAACTCAGGTAGATACCCAGGTTGAGGGGATGAAAACCTGCCATTTTCAAACATCATATGACATGAAATTATGGCCAATTGAGGTGCAGAAAGCCCAGTTTCAAAATGCACCGTTTAATGCCCCTGAACCACAATGGCCAGAACGTGCTAAGGCTATTATTAAGCTTGATATCGCCTGTGAATTTGACGAAATTAGCATGCCAAGCCTTGGTGTTGATAAATTACGCTTTTTCTTGAATGGCCAAGATCATCAAACGTTTCAACTTTATCAATTGTTATTTGAACACAGTCTAGGTTTTGCTTTAGTGAATGAGCAGCAAACTGAGTGTAAGTTTTTAACAAAAAGACATTTAAAAGCGGTTGGCTTTGAAGATGAACAACAAGTGATACCTTACAGTCAACGAACCAGTTCTGGTTATCGATTATTACTGGAAAATTTTATTTTCCCTGAAAAATTTTTGTTTTTTGACATCGATGATTTAGACGGCAGCTGGCAAGGGATCGACAATAAGTTTTCACTTTATATTTATCTAAAGGAAGGCTCTCAAGATTTAGAGAAGCAAGTTAGTGCCAATCATTTTCTGTTAGGTTGTACGCCAGTGATTAATTTGTTTGAACAAAAATTAGAACCGGTAAGCATTGATGCTTCTCAGTATGAATATAAATTAGCTGCCCGTTATTCTGACTCTGAAGTTACTGAAATTATTAGCATTAAAGATGTTATTGCTTATGACCCTAAGGACAACAAGGTAGAAGTTACCCCATTTTATGGCGAATCACATCCGCAATATTTAGGTCACAATAATTTATTTTGGCATGTTAGGCGTGAGTCTGCTAGTTGGTCTGGTGGTTATGCTGAATTAGGCACTGAATCGTTTTTATCGTTAGTCGATCATAATTTTAAAGGATTCAAGTCCGAAGAAGACTACGGCGCTTGGATATTAAGTATCACCGCTCAATGCAGCAACCGTAATTTACCGGCGCATCTTCCGTTTGGGACTAATGAACCCAAAATGTTCGTACCAGAGCGTGCCGATATTATTAAGCACGTTAAATGTTTGCTTGCGCCTACGCTACCTGTGCGTGCATCGCTGAGTGATGCTTCGCGATGGCAGTTAGTGACCCATTTATCCATTGATAGTTTTAGTGGCAAAGATGCTCTGTCTAACTTAAAAGAAACCCTTAAATTATACGATTTTAAGTGTTCGCCAGAAAATAAAAATTTAATAGAGAATATTCATTCTGTTGAAGTGAGCCCAGATACAGCCAGGGTTAACCAACATGGCCGGATTAGCTTTTGCAGCGGCAGTCACATTGAAATTACCTTTATTAAAGATCATTACTCTGGCAGTGGCGTGTTTTTCTTTTGCACTATTTTAGATCACTTTTTTGCACAATTTGCTGCAATCAATAGTTTTACCCGTTTGAGTATGCGCTTTAAAGATCATAATTCGGTTGCTTATACTTGGCCAGCACGAACTGGACTAAGGCCGCTGCTATGACCCTACAAGTAATGAACAATCAGTTGCAGGCGATAATCGATACGCCATCAGAACATGACTTTTATCAAGCCGTTTATCAGTTTCAACAACAATTATCTCAAGGGCGAGAGCAAGGTTATAAGGTGGGTTATGACGCCATTCCCAGCAAGGAGTTGTTGCGTTTTAAGTCTGATCAACATCTTGGTTTTCCAGGACAAGCAATCAGCAAAGTAGCGTCTACATCGACACATCAAACTGATAAAGTTGCCGCCGATATGCATATATCATTTATGGGCTTAACCGGACCCAGTGGTGTATTGCCTTCACATTATACCGAGTTGCTACTAGAGCGCTTGCGGCTTAAAGATAATGGCATGCGTGACTTTTACGATTTATTTAACCATCGGCTTATCTCACTATTCTATCGTTCATGGGAAAAGTATCGTTTTTCGGCAAATTATCAATCCCCTGAAACAGGCGTTACTGACAGTTTTACCCATGTATTGAGTTTGCTTAGTGGTAACAAATCATTAAACCGTTATTACGCAGGTTTTTGTCACACTAAAACGCCCAGTGCTGAGTCATTACGAAGAATGCTAAATGATTTTACTGGCTGTAATGTAAATATTTTATCTTTTCAAGGACGTTGGCAGTCCTTAGCGAAAACAGAGCAAACCCGAATGGCGAGTCGAAGTATGCCAGAAGGGCAATACGCCCGCTTAGGTGTTGATGCCAGCATAGGTAGCCGTGTATGGGATATTAATTCTAGTGTCAGTATTCATATAAAGCCGAAGGAAGGCGCATCGGTTAATGCTTTTATGCCTGGGACTGTCAGTTATCAATCACTTAAAAAACTAGTCTCAAACTATTTAGGTCAGTCAGTGAAATACAAGATATTTCTAGAAATAAAACAACAAGATGCACCTACCGCTCAATTATCAAAGTCTGCAATCGGACTAGGGTTAGGTTGTGGCCTAATGAGCCGTGCAGAGAGCGGACAACAAATAAAAAGCTTAATGATTTAATTAATAAAGGACTATGAATATGTCAGCGATGACTTTAAGTAAATTGGTAGGAAAACTTAACCCAGTATGTCGACAATCTTTAGAAACCGCTGCCAGCGTATGCCATAGCCGCAGCCAATTCAGCGTTGAGATTGAGCATTGGTTATTAGCGTTGCTAGAGAATGGTTCGGGTGATTTAGACATCATCATGGCCAGTTTTTCAGTACAAAAAGATCAGTTGATTAGTGATATCCGTCAGGGGTTAGAAAAGTTTAAAACAGGCAACAGTGCAGCGCCAAGCTTATCACCACATATAGTGAGTTTGCTTCGTCAAACTTGGTTAAATACCAGTATTGAATTTAATGATAGTGAGATAAGAACTGTCTATCTGATTTTTACCTTACTGACTGACGATTCATTAAACTCTTTGGTTTCGCGCTCTGCAAAACAGCTCCTTAAAATAGATCCTGCACAGCTAAAACATGCATGGCCTCAGCTTGCTCGTCAATCCACAGAGCATAAAGTATCAAGTAGCGATATCGAAGAAACTCAGGCAATGCAATCAGCGCCGAGCAAAACGCCAAATCTAGACCAATTCACCCAAAATTTAACAGATCAAGCCGAACTTGGGAAAATAGATCCTATTCTTGGACGTGATAATGAAATTAGGCAGATGATCGACATTTTAACCCGTCGTCGTCAAAATAATCCTATTTTAACCGGTGAAGCTGGTGTCGGTAAAACCGCGGTTGTAGAAGGTTTAGCGCTTAAAATTGCTCAGAAAGAAGTACCGACAGCATTACAAAATGTTCGTATTCATGTACTCGATTTAGCCTTGCTGCAGGCAGGCGCGGGGGTGAAAGGGGAATTTGAAAATCGGTTAAAAGCTTTAATTAAAGAGGTTAAACAGTCTGTTAAACCTATTATTTTATTTATTGATGAAGCTCACACCATGATTGGCAGCGGCGGACAAGCAGGGCAAAATGACGCGGCTAATTTATTAAAACCCGCATTAGCACGTGGTGAGTTACGTACCATCGCGGCAACAACATGGGCAGAATATAAAAAGTTCTTTGAAAAAGATGCCGCATTAACGCGTCGTTTTCAAGTGGTGAAAATTGAAGAGCCTTCTCCTGAACAAGCTATTGCAATGATGCGGGGTTTATTGCCTGTTATGGAAGGGCATCATAAAATCCTTGTTTCTGACCAAGCTTTATGTGCCGCAGTTAACTTATCTCATCGATATATTACTGGCCGACAGCTGCCAGACAAAGCGGTAAGCTTATTAGATACAGCATGTGCTCGTGTCGCTATGAGTCAAGCTTCTACCCCTGGAATGGTTGAATCATTACAACGACAAATTCAGCAACTAGACACCCAGATTAGCATTCTTACACGTGAACAAAAAACGGGTTCAGATCATAAAAAGTCGATTACAGAGTTAACCAAAAAACATAAATTGCTTTCAAAAGAACTTACACCATTGACCACACAATGGCAGGACGAATTAGTCACAGTTCAAAAAATTGCTGAATTAGTTGGCCAAATTCAAGCATCAGAAACAGATACTGCACCTTTGTTAGCGGAGTTAACGGCATTTAAGGCAATATTGTCAGCCAATAAACAGCCAATGGTGCATTGGCAAGTTGATGAACAATTGATTGCCGAAGTGATTTCTGATTGGACTGGCATTCCCGCTGGTAAAATGCAGGATGATGAAATAAAAACGATTTTGAACTTAAAAGACACCATGGCCAAGCGCGTTATCGGCCAAGATCATGCTTTAGATTTAATCGCCAAAACAGTGCAAACGTCTCGTGCACAGTTGGGAGATGAAAAACGTCCCATTGGTGTATTTTTACTGACAGGCCCTAGTGGTGTGGGTAAAACTGAAACGGCATTAACATTGGCAGAGCAAGTTTATGGCAGTGAAGACAATGTGACTGTCATCAATATGTCTGAATTTAAAGAAGAGCATAAAGTGTCATTACTTTTAGGTTCACCTCCAGGTTATGTTGGCTATGGTGAAGGTGGAGTACTGACTGAAGCCGTTCGCCGTAAACCTTATAGTGTTATCTTGCTAGATGAAATGGAAAAGGCACATCCAGGTGTTCAAGATATTTTTTATCAAGTTTTTGATAAAGGCACAATTAAAGATGGTGAAGGGCGCGATATAGATTTCAAAAATACTATTATCATTATGACCTCAAATGCTGGTACAGAAACCACCATGGGCTTGTTTGAAGATGAACAGATTGCGCCATCAATTATTGGTTTACGTAAAGCACTTCAAGATGATTTATTGAGTTATTTCAAACCGGCATTTTTAGGCCGCTTAAATGTAATTCCTTATATTCCGCTGACCCAACCTATGCTCAACGAAATCACTAAATTGCAATTACAGCGTGTTGCTAATCGTTTAGCTGAGCATTATCAAGCTAAGTTCACGTACAGTGATGATGTGGTGAGCCAAATTGTGTCTATGTGTCAGGATGCTGGTTCAGGCGCTCGCAATGTGCATAATATTTTACAAAACACTCTGTTGCCTGACCTTTCTGTCAAAATCTTACACAATATGGCCAATAATAAGAAAACAACCAATGTAAAAGTAAACGTAGTAAACGATGAATTTATTTATAAAATCTAAATAGAGAGTGATATTGATTAATAACTAATAATTAATAATTAATAAGTATTAGATTGGTTATTTATAACATCACATTTGAGGGGTATATGATAAAGGATATACCCTTTGTAATGTTGTATAGCTATTATTAATGTATAAACTGCCGGTCTTTTTTTTATATTTTTTATTTATATAAACGATTAGTTGATTATCAATAAACCTTTGATATAATCCGTTAGCTTAATTATGAGGACTCACTATATTTAAATGGATAATGCAGTTAAGTATTATTTGTTGGTAAGTGCATTTTTAATAAATTGAAATATTAAGTTTGATTATGGAACTTATAAAACTGTCCATTAATGGATGACATCTACGCAAAAGGAGCATTAATAATGCAAGCGAATACATATTTAGATTATGAAGGGATTAAAGGCGAAACCACTGCTGAAGAATTCAAAGACCTGATTACTGTGTTATCAGTCGATTGGAATATTAGCCGTGAGATTAGTTCTTTCACTGGTACTGCAAAAGACCGTGAAGCAAGCTCAACTCGTTTAGGTGACGTGACCATTACTAAATTACAAGATAATTCTTCTACTGACTTGTTCAAAGAAGCGACTATCGGTAAAGGTAAAAAAGCGGTTTTCCACATCACTAAGCAAGGTGACAAAATCGAAGAAATCATGCAAATCGAATTAACCGATGCAATGATCTCTAGCTACAGTGTTTCAGTTCATGGTGACCGTCCTGTAGAGACAATCACTATCAGCTACACTGAAATGATGATGGCTGTTACGCCAACTGATGATAAAAACAACATTACTGCAGCGCTACGTTATGGCTACAGCGGTGTTAAAGGTCAACAAATGTAATCTGTTTTTGATCTTATATCTTGGGGAACTTGTTCCCCAAGATCTTTACTCTTAAAGACTGAGGCAAGGAATGCTTAAGGCCACTCAAAAAAATAATATCATCAGTATCACAACGCCATTAGGTAAGGATACTCTGTACCTAACGCATTTTACTGCCACAGAAGCCATCTCTCAGCTTTTTTCAATCAGCGTCTCCATGTTCACTGTTGGCACCCAGATTAGTCTCGACAGTTTAGTGGGTAAAAATGTTTGCATTACTTTACGCAATGCCGAAAGTAATGGTGCAGTTCGATACTTTCATGGGGTGGTAAGTCATCTTGAGTCTGCTGGAATGCGCACTGCAGCGTCAGACGATGCACAGAATTATATAGATTATCAAGCTGTTATTGTGCCTCAGATGGCATTAATGAAAAAACGCAGTAATTGTCGAATTTTTCAAAATAAGTCCGTCATTGATATTGTTAAAGACTTATTTGGTCAACATAAAGTTGAGTTTCAAAATAAAACCACCAACACATACCCTAAGTATGAATACTGTGTGCAGTATTTAGAATCAGATGTCGATTTTGTTTGTCGTTTATTGCAGCAAGAGGGAATTTTCTTCTTCTTCGAGCATAGTGTTAGTGCTCATACCCTAGTACTGGCTGATGATATTAACGCCTACAAACCTTGTGCTGAAGAGAAGGTTCGTTGTTTCTCAGGTCATTTAGCCGAGTCGCATGTGTCTCATTGGCAAGGTGGAATGAGCATGGTGAGTGGCGGTTTTATCCAAAAAGGTTACGACTACGAACAACCTAAACTGTATCCTTCAGGTAATCATACTAACGCAAACCTTCCTGAGCAAAGTGCACTTGAGGTGTACGATTATTTAGGCGAGTCCGAGTTCAACAAGCGCGCTCAACCGTTTGCCAATAATCAACTTGAAGCCCTGCAAAAAGACATGAATAAGTGCAGTGGCCAAGGCGATTGCCGAAGTTTTATGGTGGGTAAGTTCTTTACCTTCAAAGATCATGAAAACGCGAGTTATAAAGGTAAAAGCTTTGTTCTAAGCTCGCTGAGAACGTCGGCTACTCAGCCTAATCAGTCAGGCACAAGCCAATCAATGTCAGGCAGTGTTTATCAAAATGATTTTGAATGTGTTCCTAAAAGTACCCCTTACCGCCCACAGCTTCATTTACGTAAACCATTAATTAATGGCGTACAAACAGCTGTAGTGACTGGCGAACCAGGTGATGAACAACATATTGATAAATTTGGCCGTGTAAAAGTACAATTCCATTGGGATCGTGAAGGCGAATTCAATAGTAAAAGTTCATGTTGGATCCGTGTCGCTCAAAGCTGGGCTGGCAATAAGTGGGGGGCATTCTTCTTCCCTCGTGTAGGTCAAGAGGTGTTAGTTGAGTTTATCAATGGTGACCCTGATCAACCGATTATCAGCGGTGCTGTTTATAACGCAGACTTAATGCCTCCTTATGCCTTACCGGCTAAAAAGACCCAGTCTGGCATTAAAACCCATAGCACTAAAGACGGTGGTGCCGACAATTTTAACGAGTTACGTTTTGATGATGAAAAAGGCAAAGAGTTATTATTTCTCCAAGCAGAAAAAGATCATCTATTGAATGTAAAACATGATCAAAAAGACACTATAGGAAACGACCGTTTCACTGACATCGTTAATAACGATAACGTTAAAATTGGTAACGACCGATTAGAAGACATAGCCAATAACGACAGCTTAAAAGTCGGTAAAGTGCTTAATATTGAAGCGGGTAATGAAATAGTCATTAAAACCGGCAGCGCATCTATCAAGATGAGCAGTGACGGTTCGATTTCTATCGAAGGTACCAACATTACCATTAAAGGGACAAACGTTAAGGTTAATGGTACCAGTATTGCCTTAAAAGCTGCTCAAATTAAGTTGAACTAGCCATGTCATTATCTCGTTATCCTGGTGTCGGTTTAGCAGGGCCATTTTGTCGAGGCCATGAAATTGTTTGTCAATTTGGCTATCGACATTTAATCTGTAAACCGGTCGATAAGCCACATGACCCACTCCTTAGCACACCCAATATGACATTTTGGGTCAGTGCTACATTTGGAGAGCAGTTTTTGGTTAATAGGCATAGTTGGAAGAATTCTCCTGAACTGTTAAACCTAGTTTACTGTTATTTACATAATGATACCTACGCAGCAGTTCAACAAGCTGAAGCAGCAATGATATGCACTCTTGCGATGGCGTTTGAACAGCGTTCTTTACTGGTCATCCCTTTAGACAACGAGTAAGCCTCAGGTATAAATACGCTACAACAAATAAAGGAATATTTGATGGGAATGCCAGCAGCCACCATTTCGTGTATGCATCTTTGTCCGAAAATGAATCCCGGTCCAGTTCCACATGTTGGCGGCCCTATCGTAATGGGTTCTGGTAATGTCCTTATTGGTTCGTTACCTGCAGCGCGCAAAGGTGACAAGTTAATTTGTGTCGGCCCGCCCGATACCATTAACGCTGGGTCGAGTTCGGTACTGATTAACGGCAAGCCAGCCGCCAGAATGGGTGATGGTACCGCACATGGTGGAAAAATTATTGTGGGTAATCCAACAGTAATGATCGGCTAGTATAAACAAGGATTGTGGTAAATGAATTTGATTGATAGTTTTAATCTTCTGTTGGCTCAACGACATGTCATGTTGTCGTCGTTTCAGTGTATGCCAAAAAATATTGAAGATAATACTCAATCGCTAATGGTCATTTTAAAAATGATCCAGCAAAAAAAAGATGCTGAATGGCCATTACTTAATGCCAACACCTGTGATGAAATTGTTGAAGCATTTGAAACGGATATGTTTTATTGCCCAACAGACAAAATGGTTATCTTACCTTTACTATTACAACTGCACTTTAAGGCTCAGCCAGTTGAGCAATCAGGCATAGTTCAAGCTCTGTTTGCCAGTACTATTATTGATGTTGGCCACTATAGCCCTACATTTGCATTAATGGCCAGCCAACTTAATCTCGATAAAGTTAATTTTACTGCCAGCAACAAAACGCCCGAACAAATTCAGCAATACATCTTATTCTGCATCTATCAAGGTAAACGTTTAAAGCGTGCCGACGGAATTGACTCGCTTAACATATCTCGATCATCACTGACATCCTTGTATATTGAAATGTTGATGGTCAACATTAACGAACCGTTAAAACTCTATGGGGTATTTTGTCAATTAGACTATTGCCATAGTGCGCTTTTCGAAGTGTTTATTACTTCGTTAGACGAAGAGATATTGAGCCAAATATTTAATTTAATGAGTAAAAATGCAGATTTAACCCTAAGAGTCATTGAGTTAATGGGTTATTCCGGTTTTAGTAAATTCGTGCCTTTTTTAGCTCGAGCAATGCAGCAACCCAGTCAAACATTAATGGCTTTTCGAGCACTTCGAACTATTTTAGGTCCAGAGCTGGATCAAGCGGTGCCTTATCAATGGCAGTTTGAAGAAGATGAAGTTGAGCGTTGTGAATACCTACAGTTTTACAGTGCCAAATTATTACATCGGTGGATGTTATTGGCGCTTAAAATGCCCGATGTCAGATTGATTGATGGCGTTGAAGTTAATAGTACCAGTATTGATAAGATCATTAGCCATTCAAGCCCCGTGCACCAACGTATTGCCTTTTTACATAAGCTGCGGCTGAATAATGTGGTTAGTTGCAGCCCACAACGTGTGAAAGTGGCCTTATGATTATGCATGCAGAGGCCATTAATATGGTCGTAGGGTCATACGAAAACCCACAGCAGTTAATTAACTTACCTTTATCCGAAGGGGTCGATTTCAGCTATCAATTATCCGATGGTCAGCATGTGGCAGCCGTAATGGCGCACGAGTTTGCTACAGACACTCAATTAAACCGCTTAATTGATATGTTACATAAATTACCTATTCAAAATGAAGCTCAATGGCAACCTTATTCTCACCAAGCGATTTTTTGGATTTTACCTCATTTAGAGAAACAACAACTTGTTGATTGGGTTACTCTTTTACATGCACTTTTTCCGCATTGTTTTGTACATCCAAATAGCCGGTTTTTTGCTATGGGCAGTGCCGGTATTTTTTCTGCATTGAGCGCATTAAAGTCAATGCCGGTCGACAATCAAAGTGCGATATTTATTGCCGTAGACAGCTTGTTCTTTGACCTCGTTGATTTTAATCGTGACCAAGAGCTGATTACTCAACAACAAGAGACAGGACGTTGTCCTGCTGAAGCGGTCATCATGGCCAGCATCAATGTTGCAACCGATGGCATGAAAATGGTGGAGTTATTCCAAGAGTCATGTAGCGCGGTTCAACAAACCCAAACAATAAAAACCTTGTTTAATCGTGCTTGTCAGATTGAAGACTTGGATGTATTAGCTCAACTGTATTTACCCGGCAACCATGCCGGTGTAACTGATAACTGGCTTAATGCTTATGAGCAATTAGCCGGCAGAATCGATCAAGATACACAAATTTCTCAGTCTAGTTATTTTACTGGTGATATAGGTTGTGTGGCGGGGTTATATAATTTTCTACACCTCTATAATCGTTACCAACAACAAAATGCTACTGGAACAAGTTTACAATTGGAAGTATCTCAACAACTTCACCTTGGTTTGGCAATGTACTCATGGATAGAGAAGGCATAAACGAACATGACGGTCAGTAATTTCAATTTTAAAGGTCATAATCGTTATATCGTTATCGTGCCTGCCAGTGCGTCAACGCCAGCTGGATTCCAGTTATTAACGTTTGAGCAAAACAATAATGTTAGTGGGATAATTAATGAAATCTCGCCTCATTTAGTTCGTGATCGTAATGCATTAATTTACGCGCGTAGTTTGGTGATGAATGCGGGCGTAAACGCGAGCTTAAATCCGAGAGATATTACCCGTAAACTCAGTGACATTATTGAGCGTAATTTACTCCGAGTCTATGCCGAAACACCCAAACAACAAATTCAGCATTCAACTGAAACGGGCACCCTAGGCGCGAGTTCTATCAATACAAAAACACCCAAAACCAATAAGGGTAAACAAACTTCTGCGTCAGTTCAGTCTGGTACTGTGACGAATCATTCTCCGACGGAAGTGGCTATCGATCAGCAAGAGTGCCGCAGTGATCCCGTTTCGATGTTAAGTGGCGAAGAAATTTTACCGTTAGTCGATTTTGAGCTTAATGGCTTAATGCCGCTAACGTGGCGTCGTTTGTATCGTTCGAGCAAAATTCTCACCAATATTGGTATGGGTTACGGCTGGCGACATAACTTTTGTGTGCAGCTGGATCATCAATATCAAGCGCCAGCCAAAGTTGGGCCTAAAAAACCCGGTAAATATTGGTTTGAGTTAACCGACGATGAAGGCCGAGTGCATGTGTTCGACTCTGTTAAACGAGGGCAAAGCAGTATTCAACTTTCAACAGGTTGGTCGTTAGTACATCAAGCCGATGGCCGCCATGTGTTAATAAAGCCAGATGACAGCCATTGGGCATTTATACAAAAACAAGTTGCAGGTAAAGATGTTTGGCAACTTGAAACCATTAGTAATCATCAAGGCCAATATTTTCAGCTGTATTATGATCAGCAAGGCCGTTTAACCCAGATCACCACAGGTCCCAAACGTGGCGTATTGTTATCTTACAATGCACAGAGCAACTTATTAAAAGTGGCTTCGTACATGTTAGACAGTGATGGCAATAAACAAATTCATCAAAATTTGTTAGCCAGTTACCAATATGATGACGCTCAAGCACTTATTGCCGCTACTGATAACAATGGGCGAGTAGAGCGCTACAGTTATGTCAAGGTCAAGTCAGTCGACATTACATCTGACAGTGATCATCAATATAACCCTAAAAGCACCACTTATCTATTGCAACGCAGGACGCGGGCATCTGGCTTTAGTCATCACTTTGCGTGGGACGGACAAGATCACCGCGCTAAATGTATCGAACAATGGGGTGATGATGATATCTACCATTATCACTTTGAATATACGGCACTCGTTAACGGTATTAAAAGCAGTTGCACTGACTCTTTAGGTCATCGCGAGACTTTTATTCACAATGCACAAGGGCTATTGACTGAACATCACAATCCCAATGGCAGCGTTATACGTCATCAATATGATGCTGTTGGCCGTAAAGTGGCCACCATCGATGCATGTGATAATAAAATACAATATAACTATAACCATCAGGGACAGTTAGTTGCTGTTATTCAAGCCGATGGCGGCACGACGCAGTTTGAATATAGTCGTTTAGGCCAACGAATTGTCACCCAAGATGCGATAGGCCGAACGGCTAAAAGGCATTATGATGTCACAGGTCGATTATTGTCTGAAACAGGTTTTGATGGCCGTCAAAGTCAATTTCAATACAATGATGCAGGGCAGTTAACTCAAAAAATCGATGTAAATGGTGTAACACATCGCTACCATTGGGACCGCGATGGTGAATTGCTGGCAACGCAAGTGGGTGATGCGCTTACCCGTTTTAGCCATGACAGACTGGGACGAGTTAACGCCACTATTAATCCGCAAGGCTTAGTCACTGAATTTATTCGTGACAACAAAGGCCAAATTATCGAAAGTAAATCTTACCCACAAGATAACCAAGATAATCAAGATAACTCTGAAGAAGCCATTAGTCATTACTATCAGTATGATGATGCAGGACGCATTATTCGCCAGCGTCAACAAGCTGATGTGGCAGGCGATCAAGAACTCACTAAAGATTGTGAGTACATTGACAACATCATCGACTATGACGGTTTAGCACAACCACGCCAACAAACGTTTGCAGACGGCAGCTGGCTGAAGTTTTTTTACGACAAAGAACGTAACTTAAATCGCATCGAACGCAGTGATGGGGCGCAGTACCGCATTGAATACACGCCAACTGAGCAACCTAAAACATTAATCGGTTTTGATGGCCGAGAACAACATTATCAATATGACGCCAATGATAAATTAGTTGCGGTTAACGACAGTGATATTCGGTTTGTTGAGCTAAAACGTGATGCCATGGGGCGAATTTGTCAGCAAAGTAGCCATGTAAAACTTCAGCAAAGAGGGGCATCTGCGCTACTTAATACACAGAACTTTTATCAATATAATCCGATAGGGCAAATAACTCGCGCCCATAACCAACACCGTACAGTGCAACAACACCTTGACACTCAAGGGCGTGTAAATAGTGTATTGCAAAGCCAGTGGCAACTTGACTATCAATATGACAACTCAGGTAACCGCAGTGGCTTAACCTTGCCTGAAGGGCAACAAATTGACTATCAATACAATAAAAACAGTCAATTAAGCGGCATTGCGTTTACAGATAATAGCGCATCTACGCCTGTACAGCTGGCTCATTATGACTATCTGCCATCGGGTTTATTGCACAAAACGATACAGGGTAATCAACTTGAACTCAGTCATGCCTATGATAGCTATTCAAGATTAATTGAGCAGACATGGCGACATGCTCGTCAAGATGGAGCCGCATTATCAGAACGTGTATTAGCAGAGCTCGCCTCATCAGAGTCAGCACTGTTTACATCAAGACATTATCAATACGATAAACAACATCAATTACTTCGCTGTGATAGCGAAGTAGCAGAGCAGGGCGCAACCAGTGAGGTTGAAACCTCCGAAGGGCCTGAAACCAAAAGCGCACCCGATGTTAAACAATTTCGCTATAACAAAATCAGCCAACTAGTCAGTGACAGTCATACTCGCGTATCGGTTAACCCTACTGGCAATGAAACGAGAAATCAGCAGCAATACCAATGGGATGGATTTGGTAATCCTACTCATTCTCTTCGTGATAACGATAACCGTGTTGATGCTAGTGTTAACAGTAAAACAACAGACTCAGAGCGTGCTGAAACAATTCAACACTCAGTTTCATCGGCTTTGTCATCCGATGCAATAAGGCCTAATAAAAACAATCATGATGTGGTGGTTAACAACGACCGCTTAATGAGCATGGCGGGCATCGATTACCGTTATGACGCCAGTGGCAACCAAATCAGCCAAATAGGCAGCGGCGATAAACAACAGCGCAGTTTTAATGGCTTGAACCAGCTGGTTCAAATCAACGTTAATGGCAAGCTGACGCAATACGAATATGATGCATTAGGGCGTCGCAGCGCAAAAATCACCGAACTCGGTCGCACCGACTTTATTTGGGATAATCACCAGCTTATTGGCGAATGTACTTTAGGTGAGTACACCTGGTATATCTATCAGCCCGACACTTTTACTCCCGTCGCACTGATTAAAGCAGGGTTGGTTTATTATTATCACCTAGACCAACTAGGTACACCGATTTGCTTAACTGATGACAATGCTCAAATTGTTTGGCGCAGCCAACAAGGTGTGTTTGGTCAAACAATTGAAAGCTCAGATATTGAGCATTCCGATATTGTAAATACCGATAGCCTGCAAGACAAAATTGCTAACCCAATCCGTTTTCAAGGTCAGTACTTTGATGACGAATCAGGGTTACACTACAACCGTTTTAGGTATTACAGCCCTGAGCAAGCTCGATTTATTCATCAAGATCCGATAGGCTTAGTTGGTGGGGTAAACCACTATCAATATGCACCTAATCATGTCAACTGGGTGGATCCGTTTGGATTGAGATGTAAAGAAAATACTTGGAATGAATTTCAGAAAGATCATAAAGGACAATTTAAGACTTCACAAAAGGCTGCACTTGCATACCAAGATTTAATTAAGCATCAATCACCTTGGCCTATTGGTTTTATACCTATTGCAGTTACGATATTACCAGGGGGCGAGTTTAATATGGCTTATGAGCCAGGTCAAAATATCGAATGGATTGGTGGTTTTGGAACTGAAGATGAAATCACTAGTAAATCATATGTTAGGAATGAACTTGCAGTAAAAGTAGCTTGGAAAAGTGATTTAGATCGAGTAGTGAAATTTAAAGTAGTAAAGCCTTTGCCAGCTTTTATCGGACCAGTTGGTCCACAGATAGATGAGAAATCAGGTAAGTATCTTAAGGGCGGAGGGAGTCAAATTGCAATGGATGTTCCAGGCAGGAAACGAAGTGAGTACTTAGATATTGTAAGTGTTACAGAGCTAAAAAAATAGGAGGATGAAATGTTGGATGATTTAAAAATAGAAGTGATCGGGGACACTGTTTCTTGGTATTCTAGTGGAAAAATAATCGAATTGAACATACCTAATATTGGTTCTGCTCTTTTGGATAAAAATAATAATTCAATTGTTGTCTCTATCTTAGACGGAAAATACATCAAAGTTGTTAACGTGTTCGACTTATTAGGTAATTGTTTAATGGAATTGAGTGAGCCAGAAGGATTTGAATTTTATTATATGCAAAGTAAACAAGATCTAGGCGTGTCTATAGTTTGCTCTTCAGATAAACGAATTGATGGAAGACTTGACTGGCAATTTTTGATTGATTATAAAACGAAATCCTTATATCGGCATTGTCCTTCTTATTAAAAATATTATGTAGTCTTCCTAGCAGCGCCAAAAAAAGTGTGGCGAAATGACAGTGATGTTTTTGGCTATCAGTTAGAAAGTAGCCAGCAGAATGAAAAAGCTGATGATAACGAAGAAAGTAACGAAGAAAAGATGTTCACTAACCTAATTTTTACCCTATTCGCTTTCAAGGCCAATACTTTGATGACGAATCTGGTTTACACTACAATCGTTTTAGGTATTACAGCCTTGGGCAAGCAAGGTTTATTCATCAAGATCCGATAGGCTTAGTTGGTGGGGTAAACCACTATCAATATGCACCTAATCATGTGAATTGGGTGGATCCGTTTGGGTTAAGTTGTAAAGAGGGGGTTAGTAAACCCGATTTCTATGTTGGGCCTTCAGGCCCTGAGTCAACTTTGCCATCTACAGGTTATCGTTATGATCGATATTTAAATGATGACGGTACGCCAAATAAGTGGGGAAAAAGCATGATCAATACTAAAGAAGGACAGGTTATATATTTTGGGTTTGAAAAATAGGAAACTGGTGCTCTGGCTGCGGATGCTTTTCAAATAAAAATCAAAGAACATATAATAAACCCTTCAAATCCTGCTGATGGCTCTTGGAGTGATGCCCGTTTGCGCGGGGAATTTGATACTTTGCAGCTATATAACGAGCAAGGGGCAGTAAAAGCACGAGTCCCAATGGAGTTTGGAGATAAATTAGGTGCAGAACCTGAACATCTTACTACTGCTTATCCTGAATATGGTAGTGGAGGAACTCAGCAACTACACGCAGATAGATTGAATATTAAATATAAACAAGTAGATATATTACCGGGAAAATAAATAATGGCACTTAGAACAGATTATCCTTATGAAGAAGCTTTAGATGATATAAAAGACTTTTTTCAGCGAAAAGTTAAAAACAAACAATCAAAAAAAAATGGTTGATTACTTGGATATATGTAGGCAAGAAAAAAAGTCACATTCAGATATATTTATGAAGAAGATGTTAAGTATACAAATCAAAATCAAGATTTTACTCCTTTGTCTAATAAGGATAAAGATATGATAGATGATTTATTCCATTTTTGGGGATAATAAAACCTTCTGAAATACTCTATTTAGGTTGGGTATGAAAAAAATTAGTAAATTTGATTTAACTGGTAATGATATGAGTTGGTACTTCGATGATAAAAGTATACAGATATCTTATCCTAACGTGGAACAGGCAATCGCCAATGAAAACCAAGGGTATATATTGATTTTGTTAAAAGGTGAAGATTTACCTGGAAAACTGATCGTTCTAGATGGTGCAGGGAAAGAAATTGAAAATATCACGTCAATAGATGGTTTTAAATTATATTATTTATCCTCTCACCCCAAAACTGAAGTGTCAATTGTATGCATTTCTGATTCGCCAGTTGATGATTTTACTGATTGGCATTTTGGGTATGATATGAAAGATCATCAGTTTGTTCGTTTAAACCGAGCTTATTGATTTATAGTTCAACAATAAGATAGTCCATATAGGGGCGCTCTCAGTGAGTAAAGACAATGCTATGCTCACAGAAGGCTTTTGACCTTAGTTTTCTAGTTAACAGAATCCAAGCAAAGTATCGCGCTGGCTCATTATCACTATCTGCCATCGGGTTTATTGCATAAAACGATACAGGGTAATCAACTTGAACTCAGTCATGCCTATGATAGCTATTCAAGATTAATTGAGCAGACATGGCGACATGCTCGTCAAGATGGAGCCGCATTATCAGAACGTGTATTAGCAGAGCTTGCCTCATCAGCGTCAGCACTATTTGCATCAAGACGTTACCAATACGATAAGCAACATCAATTACTTCGTTGTGATAGCGAAGTAGCAGAGCAGGGCGCAACTAGTGAGGTTCAAACCTCCCAATGGCCTGAAACCAAAAGCACGCCCGATGTTAAGCAATTTCGCTATAACAACATCAGCCAACTCGTCAGTGACAGTCATACTCGTGTATCGGATAACCCTACTGGCAACAAAATCCGTGTTCAGCAACAATACCAATGGGATGGATTTGGTAATCCTACCCATTCACTTCGTACTGACAATAACAGTGCAGATGCCAGTGTTAACAGCCCGGCAGCTGAATTAGAGCGTGCAGAACACATTCAACACTCAGCGTCATCGACTTTATCATCCGATACGGTAAGGCCCAGTAAAAACAGTCATGATGTGGTGGTTAACAATGACCGTTTGATGAAAATGGCTGGTGTCGATTACCGCTATGACGCCAGTGGCAACCAAATTAGCCAAATTGGCACTGGCGATAAACAACAGCGCAGCTTTAATGGCTTAAATCAACTGGTGCAAATCAACGTTAATGGCAAGCTGACGCAATACGAATATGATGCATTAGGGCGTCGCAGCGCAAAAATCACTGAACTTGGTCGTACCGACTTTATTTGGGATAATCATCAGCTGATTGGCGAATGCACTTTAGGTGAATACACCTGGTACATCTATCAGCCTGATACTTTTACACCTGTAGCACTGATTAAAGCAGGGCAGGTTTATTATTATCACCTAGACCAACTCGGTACACCGATTTGCTTAACGGATGAAAACACCCAAATTGTCTGGCGCAGCCAACAAGACGTGTTCGGCCAGACAATTGAAAGTACATCTATTAAAAATACAGATATTGAATATACAGATTTTAAAGATGCAGCCAAGCAAGACAAGATAACTAACCCAATCCGTTTTCAAGGGCAATACTTTGATGACGAATCAGGGTTACACTACAACCGCTTTAGGTACTACAGCCCTGGGCAAGCTAGATTTATACATCAAGACCCAATTGGCTTAGTGGGCGGGATAAATCATTATCAGTACGCGCCTAATCCAGTGAATTGGGTGGATCCGTTTGGATTGAGTTGTAAAGAGGGGAGACCGGATTTTTATGTTGGTCCATCAGGCGCAGATGCAACAATACCTAGTACTGGTTATAGATATATGAGATATAAAGATGATGATGGTAACATTAATAAATTTGCACCAATGACAATTGAGAATCTTTCAGCTCCAACTACCTACTTTGGTTTTGTAAAATATAGTAGCGGATTCGCAGCTCGTGAAGCATTTCAGATTAAAGGGCTTGAATTTGGTTCTGATGAAAATGGAGATGGTTCCTGGAGCGATGCTCGCTTAAGAGGCGAATTCGATACCTTACAATTATTTGAAAATGGAAAATTACAGGTAAGAGTTCCTCATTGGAAAGGGGATCAAGATAAAACTAAACAGGAACCTTTTGCTGAGGCATACCCAAAGTACGGTATCGGAGGTGCGGCCCAATTACAAGCTGATGGTCGGAAAGTCGATTTCACTAATGTTGAAATAATTGAGGAGGACCCATGATGAAAAAAATATATTACATTATTGCGCTGACGGATAAGAGAAATGTTAAAAGTGGCAATGATAGCGAGTGGCCAAAACTAATTGCTTACTCACCCAGAAATCAAAAACTATTGTTACAAGAGGGTTGTGGCCATGGGTTGATGGGAGGGACTATCAATATAGATAGTCCTAATTTGGATGATTGGAAGGTTTTTTTTGAGGATGCTGATTTTAAATGGTTTTTTGATAAAGTTAAGTTAGGGGATATAAATGAACTAACATCGAAAGATAAATTTATTAAGTTTTTAGATGAGTATGATATCAGTGAACAAACTATTGAGTATTAAATAAAAATGTCGTGTTTGGATACTCCGATTAAGTCAAGACAAACATTTACTATAGAGCGAAATTATGAATGATTTTGAACTACTTAAATAACTATTTTTGCTAGCTAATATTGTTGTGAATTTATAGTATTTGTAAGCCGTATTACTTGGTTTTTGTTTTGTATGGCTCACCCAACCAGACAACATCATTATGTTAATTATAGTTTTTCGTTAAATTCAACTAAAGGAGATAGTTATGAAAAAATGTCCAGCGATAGTAGGCCTAAGTTTTGATGAGGAAAGTAAGCAGGGAATTGCAGAGATTAATGAGATATATGATCTCACAAAAATAGGTCGGCTTGCTCTGTTAATTGGTCAGTTTTATTCAATATTTGGAGGACTTGCAGTTAAAGGATCTTCTGGTTCTGGTGTAAGATTTCTGGATGATTCCTTGGCATTTCAAATTGCAGGTTCTGACGCGGCGCAAACTGAGTATGCAGTGAGTCAGGCCAATTGGGAATATTTTTTCGAGTCATTTGGTGCTTTTGATAAGATAGCCATGGAGTCTATAAGCAAAATATGTTAAATAAATGTATCGTGATATTTTTTTTATTTATATCTTTTATGGCTAAAGCTGAAATTTCAGAAGATGGGAAATATGCAACACTTATGTTGCAGGTTAACTTAGCTAAATATGAGAATAAAAGTAGCCATTGCTTCAAGCAAGTAACGGATTTCATTTTACCAGAAAGTGATATTTTGAAATTAAAACAGATGCCTCGAGAAACTGCTGGTGTTCTTGGTAAGCTTTTTGATGATGCGCTATATAATTGTGCTCAGCCTGAAGTCTTTAATTTAGCTCGCGCTATACTGATATTGCAAGAGCAGAATAAGGTTGAAAAGTCTCAGGCTATAAGTGAGCAAATTAAAAATATACGTCTTTTAGTTTTTCCTAAATCTACAGTAGCTTCTGCTCGAGAGTATGAAAACCTTACTGAAAATATAAAAACTCAATTGGAAAGTATCGAATCATTAAAAAAACCATTTAATCCGATGGTCATTATTGAGCAGGTTTGGGGAGCTCCTCATTGAAGAGGGTATTCAGCCTCTAGCCCAACACAATCTAGGTGCGAAAAAAGTTAATTACTATCAGAATATTATTAAGTACTAAATCTGCAGATTTAACTTCTGCTTTACACCAATAATGACAAGGATAATACGATGTCATCAATAAAAATAACTCAAGCTGTCGGGCTGGGTGGAGCTAACAATTTAAACGATGTAAAAACAGTACAAACCGCTTTAAACAAACTACTTAAATTCATTCCTCCTACAAAAATCATTAATTGTTGATGGCCGTTTAGGCTCTAGGCCTGAAAGCTCTAAAACCGTTGCAGCGATTAAGTTATTTCAAAGTAAAGTACTCAATATGGTACGTCCAGATGGCAAAATTGATGCTAATGGCCGAACTCATCGAAAGATGAATGAAAAACTGTTGAGTGTAGCCGTGCTTCTTAATGTAAATACCTCTTTAAAAATGCCTGTGACTAACGCCTTTTGGATGAAAACAGCAGTTAATGAGGTGGGTGAATCCGAAGTCGCGGGTACTAAAGCAAACCCTCAAATTTTAGAATATTTTAAAGCTTCTAAGTTTTGGGGAAGTGATGATAGTGGTGGTCAAAATGCCTGGTGTGGCTCTTTTGTTGCTTGGGTGATGAAACAAAATATTTTTGAACCTGTAAAAAATGCTTTTAGAGCTAAAGATTTCGACTAAGCGCCTTTTCGACTGCTTGTATCTTAAATGATGTAATGAATTTTCTCTTCATTATAATTGCCTCTAACTAAAAATTAGAGGCGACAACTATCCTGACACTGGGGGATCACGGCATTATCCCAACAATTTCTTTTGTTTCTAAATCAAGTGCGCAGGCTAAATTGGTAAGGCCTTTGTTTAGCCCTTTGTTTAGTGCTAGCTAGGTAAGACAGATTATTCTGTCT
>JBALXO010000024.1:0-35493 GCA_036960615.1 Cocleimonas sp.
TTGATCTTGGGTTATGCCTCAGTGAAGTTTAAAGTCGAGGGCGATCCCTTAGTTGATCAAGTTGACAATTTGCTGCCCCAAACACAATGTGGCCAATGCAGTTATGCAGGTTGTCGTCCCTACGCCGAAGCAATCGCTAATGGCGAAGCCCCTATCAACAAATGTCCTCCAGGTGGAGAAAGCACGATTTTAGCTCTGGCTGATTTGCTTGATGTCGAGCCAATGGAACTAGACGAAGAAGCGGGCGTTGAGTTAGATATGCCGAACGTTGCAGTAATTATCGAAGAAGACTGTATCGGTTGTACTTTATGCATCCAAGCTTGTCCTGTGGATGCGATTGTCGGTGCGGCTAAACTAATGCACACCGTAATCGAAGACGAATGTACCGGTTGCGATTTATGTTTACCGCCCTGTCCTGTTGATTGCATTATTATGGTGCCTCGAAAAACTACTACGACTAATTGGAAGTGGCAAGAACCGACAGCTATTGAAGATAAACTGGTGGAAAATAGATACCCTATTATTCCGCTAATACCTGTAAATCAGACCAATGATAACTTCGACAAACAAAAGCCAGATTCTAAGGCAAAGTTATCATGAGTGTTGTTTCTAAAGATGTATCTAATAAAATTCAAGCAAATATTAGTTCTGATGTGCAACGTTCAGAAAAACGCAAACTGTGGAAGTTTCACGGTGGCGTACATCCCAAGTTTAATAAAGAGATATCGAATCAATCACCTATAAAAACGGCAACAATTCCATCAGAGTTAGTCGTACCATTACAGCAAAGTATGGGGGCTGGAGCAGAACCTATTGTAGATGTCGGTCAGCAAGTATTTAAAGGTCAAGTGATTGCAAAACAATCCGGAAAACTAAGTGCGACAGTTCACGCGCCGACTTCTGGTAAAGTCACTGAAATTACTGAAAAACTTATTCCGCATGCATCTGGATTACAAGGTCTTTGTATCGTGATTGAATGCGATGGAGAAGATACTTGGGGTGAGCATAAGCTTGTATCTATTCAAGACTTCGAAAACACTGAAATAGATGTGTTATTAGAACGCATTCAGCATTGTGGCATCGTGGGCTTAGGTGGAGCGGTTTTTCCAACCTCTTTGAAAGTAGATAGTACCTCTCGACCTAACTTAAATACCTTGATCGTTAATGGTGCAGAATGCGAACCTTATATAAGTTGTGATGATCGCTTGATGCGCGAACGTGCTGCTGAGATTTTACAAGGCATTGATATTTTGCAACATATGCTCAAACCACAGAATTGCATAATTGGCATTGAAGATAATAAGCCACATGCAATTAAAGTCTTTGAAGAAGTTTGCGCTAATAGAAACAACATTGAAGTGGTCGCAATACCTACCATATATCCTAGCGGTGGCGAAAAACAACTCATAGAGATTCTCACAGGACTTGAAGTTCCGGCAGGTGGCAGACCACGAGATTTAGGATTGTTATGCCTAAATCCAGGCACTATTTACAGCATTTATAATGCAATTATCAACGGTGAACCATTAATCTCAAGAATTGTTACTGCTACTGGTAACGGCATTCAACACCCACAAAATTTTGAAGTATTGATAGGGTCTTCATTTAAGCACCTTGCCGAACAAGCGGGTGGTTATACTGAGAACGCAGATCACCTCATAATGGGTGGGCCGATGATGGGCTTTGCGCTAGAAGATGACACTGCACCCATCGTAAAGGCTACTAATTGCGCACTGTTCATATCTACCGAAGAACTTAATGAATCCAATTCGGTGTATTCGCAACAACCTACTTTACCCTGTATTCGTTGTGGAAAATGTATGGATGTTTGCCCCGTCAATCTCTTACCGCAGCAATTATACTGGCATATTCGCGCTAAAGACCTCGAAAAGGCTCAACAGCATAATTTACGAGATTGCATTGATTGTGGCTGTTGCAGTTACGTTTGCCCAAGCCATATTCCTCTAGTGGACTATTACCGTTTCGCCAAAATGGAAATTCGTGAACAGGCATTAGCAACTGAGAAGTCGAATATCGCGCGCGAACGTTTTGAATTTTTACAATTCAGGCGCGATCGTGATAAACGCGAACGTGAAGAAAAACGCGCCGCGCATAAAGCGGCATTGCAAGAGAAAAAAGCAGCGGCTAAAGAGACTGGAACAGCAGATAAAGTTGAAGACCCTAAAGCGACTGCGATTAAAGCTGCGATGGCAAGAGCTAAAGCTAAGAAATTAGAGCGTCAACAAGAAGCAGATGCTGTAAAAGCATCAACGAAAGATGAAGACTAAATACTAAACGAATGAAATTTAAAACCAAAACATCACCGTTTTACAACAGCACCAGTAATATCAATGGAGTAATGCTGCAAGTACTGTACGCACTAATGCCTGGCACAATCGTAATGTGTGTATTTTTTGGTTGGGGCATTTTATTCAATATCGTTTTAGCGATTGTCTTTGCCTTGGCACTTGAAGCGATTGCCTTAAAAATCCGTAATCGTCCTGTGATGCCTTTTTTAAGTGATTTAAGTGCGACAACTGCGGCGTGGTTATTTGCGCTAACACTGCCGCCGTTAGTCCCATGGTGGATTGTCTTTGTTGGCATCTTCTTTGTCATTATAGTTGCCAAACATCTTTATGGTGGCATTGGTTACAATCCTTTTAACCCTGCAATGGTTGGCTATGCGGTTTTAATTGTGTCGTTTCCTTTTGAGATGAGTCAGTGGATTAATCCGAACAATGAGCTCTTTAGTTTCAGTGAAAGTTTTAGTTTTGTGTTTGGTAGTGAGAAACCCGAATGGGATGCCATTACCGCAGCCACACCTCTTGATGAGATCAAAACGGGATTTCGTGCCGGTGCAGAGTATTCAGCTATCGCGGCGAAATCTGCCTATCTGCAAAATGCTAGCCAAAACACTTGGTTGTGGAGCAGTCTCGCTTTCGCTTTGGGTGGTGCATGGCTGTTACATAAAAAGATCATTCATTGGCAGATCCCTTTTGCATTACTGGGGTCTTTAGCGCTAATTTCGTCTATTTTTTACTTAATATCACCCACAAATTTTGGCAGTCCATTATTTCATATCATTAGTGGCGCAAGCGTTATCGGTGCATTTTTTATCGCAACCGATCCTGTTTCTGCTAGCACCACACCGATGGGCAAGATCATTTATGGTGCTTGTATCGGCATCTTAATTTACATCATTCGTACTTGGGGAAACTACCCCGATGCTATTGCGTTTGGCGTATTAATTATGAATATGGCCGTGCCATTGATTGATTACTACACGCAACCGCGCGTCTTAGGTCATACAAAGAAAGGACAAAAGAACAAAGAACATTTGAATAAAGGTGATAGCCTGTGAGTTTTCTCGGGCCATTTTTGAAATCGCTTGTTAACTCAGAAGATACGCATGCATCTGCGATGAAAAAAGCGGGAATCTCTCTAGCAGTATTTGCATTTATTAGTGTATTTTTCGTTGCGATTACTGATAGTTTAACCGCTGATAAAATAGCCGAAAATCAAGTCGCTATGTTGTTAAAAGCACTCAATGAAATTGCACCTAAAAACAGTTATGACAATGACTTGATCGCCAGTAAAGCGATTATTAATAAAGTAAGAAATAAAGCAGACTCAGGCTTTATGAGCAATACCCCTGTGTATCTTGCTACCAAAGCCAATCAGCCTGCCACAGCGATTTTTGAAGTCACCACCAACAAAGGTTACAGCGGTGCGATTACTTTATTAGTAGGTGTCAATGCATCTCAGAAAACTGTGACAGGTGTTCGGGTGGTTAAACACAAAGAAACACCAGGTTTGGGTGATAAAATGGAAATCCCTAAAACACCGCCAAACCAAACGCCATGGGTGTTAAGTTTCAATGGTAAGTCTCTTAATAATCCTGAGTTAGTACGTTGGAATGTAAAAAAAGATAACGGTGATTTTGATCAATTTACCGGGGCAACAATTACACCACGCGCCATTGTTAACGCAGTTAAAAGCACCCTGCTTTATGCACAAGATAATATGGATGCTTTGTTTGCTTTAGATACTCAGGAAGCGGCTAAGAACTCTCTTCAAAAGAAGGAGACCAACTAATGTCCGCCACATCACCAGACCATATTGACGTTGACGAAAATGGTGACGCGATTGAAAATAAACCAAATCGCCAATTGTCATTCGGAAAAATCACCAGCGATGCACTTTGGACCAATAACGCAGGTCTAGTACAACTACTCGGTCTCTGTCCTTTATTGGCGGTTACAGGCAATATAATAAACGGCCTAGGTTTAGGCATAGCAACAATAATCACGCTGACGTGTTCAAACATGATCATCGCCTTCACCCGCAATTGGGTACGCAAAGAAATCCGCATTCCATACTATGTATTAGTCATAGCTTCTATCGTGACTATTATCGATCTCAGCATGAATGCAATTACGCCTGAGCTACACAGCGTCTTAGGCATCTTTATTCCGTTAATAGTCACCAACTGTTTAATCATCGGGCGCGCTGAAGCATTCGCCTCGAAGAATGATATCCCACGAGCAACACTCGACGGTTTCATGATGGGGTTAGGTTTTACTTTGGTATTAGTAGTGCTGGGCGCGATTCGAGAAATACTCGGTAGTGGCACTTTATTATCAGGTGCATCGCTAATGTTCGGTTCAATCGCCGAAAACTGGACGCTAACCTTATTTGATAATTACCAAGGGTTTTTACTCGCGATCTTACCGCCAGGTGCTTTTTTGGTAATGGGTTTGTTGATTGCGGTTAAGAATATAGTTGATAAACGAATAAAGGCTAAATAGATCTGTTTAGCTATTTTAAAAGACACCCCCCTACTTTTCACTCATTTATGCCGCTTCGCCTTATCCTATGGGTCATCATTCTATGATAGATATTGTTTCGCTTCGCTCAGTTGGTGGTTTTTACAGGAAAAAAAGTATTAAGTAGGGGTGTCTTTTAAGAATTATAAAACCACTAATCAGTTGTCTTATTTCTTAATCAACGATGCTTTCTGTATGTCATTAAAGTTAATCGCATCACTATCAATCAAATTCATTTTATATAGCGCTTTACCTGCATCACCCGGCATAAATGATTGTGTTAAACGGGGAAATTCATTATCAGCAATTTGATTTACTAGTTTCACTATTTCAGTAGTGCAGTTCTTCAAGAACAAATGATACAGCTCGGGCTCTTTATCAATTTTATTAGTCCGGGCTGCTACCACTTTAAATAATGACTGGGCTTCTTCTGCTGTAGCTTTTATTGGATAGCTGTAGACGTCTTCATTACGCATCAGGCGAATTCCGACTATGTCTCGATAACTCGCTAATAAATAGATCAGTTCGAATTTTGCACTAAGACCTCCAGATAAAGAATATTCTTCACCCAGCTCTTTACGCGCCTCAACTGACAAACCAATGACAGTGCTGTCTTTTAATTCGAACATAATAAATATATGAGCTATTTCACTTAGTGGAGCAAAGTGCGAAACCACAGCTTTTAGTGATTGAATATCGCTAAGTTTAAATTCAATGTCTTTGAATAGACCATCATCATTTTTTAATGATGCAGAATCTAGATTCTGCCAATCAGCATCTCTAAAATTATTGATAACTACCTGACCTTCATTAATTTCAATAGAGGCAGTTTTGCTATTCCCTAATGACCAATTTTTATTATTAGAAGGGTTTGTTAATGAATAGATAACGAAACTGATTGCCACAAACATGGCAATCAGTCCTGTTATGTAGATTAGACTTTTGAGAAGCAGAGCAGTCAAATTAATCGCCCAATCCTGTCATTACTTATCAGATAAAGTAATGTTTAATTCTAAAGTGTCGAAATCGTCACCTTTTTCAAGACTCACATTCACATCTTTGTCTGCAACATGTACATATTTGCGAATCACTTCTACTAATTCATCACGCAATTTTGGTAAGTAGTCTGGTGACTTTTTTGATTTATCGGTGCGCTCGTGTGCGATAAGAATCTGTAAACGTTCCTTCGCTAAATTGGCGCTGTTCTTCTTCTTTTCCTTTTTAAAGAAGCTAAATAATCCCATGATTAATTCCTTTAGTCCTTAAATTAGTCTTAACCGAAAATCTTCTGAAAGAAGCCTTTCTTTTTCTGTTCAACATCAACAAAACGTAATGGAACATCTTCCCCAAGAAAACGAGATATTACATCTTCGTATGCCTGACCCGCTTTGCTTTCTTTATCCATAATCACAGGATTACCACTATTCGATGCTTGTAAAACCGAACCTGATTCTGGAATTACACCGATTAAAGGAATTGAAAGAATCTCGACAATATCATCCATGCCCAGCATGTCACCGCCTTCTACACGATCAGGTGAATAACGCGTGATTAGCAAATGCTCTTTAACCGATCCGCCTTCTTCAGCTATTTTTGAACGACTTTGTAAAATACCTAAAATACGATCTGAATCACGCACCGAAGATACTTCAGGGTTAGTTACAACAATCGCTTCATCAGCAAAATAAAGTGCCATAAATGCACCTTTTTCAATACCTGCTGGAGAATCACAGACTATATAGTCAAATCCATCAGCTTTAAGTTCATTAATAACGCTTTCAACGCCTTCAGTAGTTAAGGCATCTTTATCACGCGTTTGTGACGCTGGTAAAATATAAAGATTATCGACACGCTTATCTTTAATTAATGCTTGTTTCAAAGTGGCTTCGCCATTGATAACATTAACGAAATCATAAATAACACGACGCTCAACTCCCATAATTAGGTCAAGATTTCGCAGCCCTACATCAAAATCGATAACTGCTGTTTTATGGCCTCTACCGGCTAACCCTGCCGCAAATGCCGCACTTGAAGTCGTCTTTCCCACACCACCTTTACCTGATGTCACAACAATTACTTTACTCAATGTTAATCTCCATATTCTAAAATGTTGTTCTATAAAAATACTGTTCTATAAATAAAAGCCATTTGATAGCAGCTCTTACTGTAAATTTTTTCTAATGTTTACTAGGGATTTTACTAAATTATAAAAAGATCTTGATGTAGACCTATTTATGCCGAAAGTGGTTCAATAATCAATTTTTCACCTGATAATCTAATCATTGCAGGCTTACCCTTTAATTCTGTATCACTCTCATCTAATAATTGGTAACGCCCTGCAATAGCGATAAGTTCTGCTTGTAATGATTGGCAGAAAATTCGTGCTGATTCGTTGCCCATTGCGCCAGCCAATACTCTTCCACGTAGAGCACCATAAACGTGGATTGAACCATCAGCCATAATTTCAGAGCCCGCACTGGTTTGTGCTAATACAGTCATATCAGAATCAGCTGCATAGATTTGTTGACCAGATCGAACAGGTCTATCGATGGTTAGCGATTTAATTGTAGCTCTGGACAGTGGTATTTCTGGAGTTTTCTGTTGTTCTAGTTCTTGTATTTCTGCAGGTTGGTTAGTTAATTTCTGTTCAGTCTGCTCTTCAAGAGCAGATTTACGGCTTTCACGCATTACAGCCCAGCCAGCCTTCAACAAAGCTGCATTCATATTTGCAGGAATATTACGGATACCAACCGGAATAAACCCTATTCCTAGCAAGGCATCTTTAAGTGCCAAAAAATCGAATTCAGTTACTGCTTTACCTAATAAATTACAATCTACAACAACAGGACTTTGCATAAAAAACTGTGGCATCTCATCACGTTTTTTTTGCAATTCTGCTGTAATCGCATGCACATCTGTATGCTCCAGATGTAGCACGTTTAGCATTGACATTTCACCTTTCAAATTCATTATCTGTCACCCGCGAATTGATATTTCATTATGCTTATTATGGCGAGCATCATAACTGAGACAGAAGTTTTTATCATCGCTAATATCACTTTTTAGCGGTACAATTCCGCTTTTTTTTATTATTACGATTAGCTAATTTCCCATCGTAAAACTAGACTCTTAATAAGCCCTATCAAGCCTTTGAAATGACAATAAATACTCTAAATCCCTTGTACCCAAACAAAGATTCAGACTTCGCGAGCTGGGGGCAACTTCATGGCTGTGCGCAAGATCTATTGATCGCAAACGCGGCCAAAGAATACAAAGGTTTAATCGTTGTTGTCACTCCAGATAGCCAAAGTGCTTATAGCATCAAAGATAATGTGAACTTCTTTTTAGGTATAAAAGGTGATGTTGCTTCAGCAGACAATACAAAACAACAAGTGCACATCTTCCCCGACTGGGAAACGCTACCTTATGATGTTTTTTCACCGCATGAAGACTTAATCTCAGACCGACTTAAAACACTCAGCCAATTACATACTCTTCAACAAGGTGTGTTAATCGTACCTGTTGCTACTTTAATGCAACGTTTGCCTCCTGTTGATTACGTACGCGCTAATACTTTATTAATTAGTCAAGACGATAAATTAGATCTTGAAGTATTCCGCTCCCAGCTTGAAGAGTCTGGTTATCGTAATGTGACTCAAGTGATGGAGCATGGCGAATATAGTACCCGTGGTTCCATAATCGATTTGTTTCCAATGGGTAATGACAAACCCTACCGAATTGAGTTGCTTGATAATGATATAGAAACGATTCGAAGTTTTAATCCCGAAGATCAGCGCACCATAGAGAAGATCAATCGAATCGAATTACTACCGGCGCATGAGTTCCCATTAAACAAACCTGGCATAGAAAAATTCCGCGAAAATTACAGCACTCGTATTGGTGGTGATTTAGCTCGCAGTCAAATTTATGATAATGTCAGTGCTGGTAATGCACCCTCAGGTATAGAGTATTATCTACCTTTGTTTTTTGATAGCACCTCGACGCTGTTTGATTACTTCCCTGAAAAAACACTAATCATTAACACCGATAGCACTAAGGCTTCAGCAGAAACCTTTGGCAAACTGATTGATGATCGCTACGAGCAACGTAGCCACGATATCGAACGTCCGCTGCTCGAACCTAAAGAGCTATTTCTAAACACCGAAGAATTATTCACTTCATTAGAAACCTACCGACGTATTGATGCGCATCATTTTGAGCAACAAAAAAATGCCAACAACGAAACATCCTACAACTACCCTGTGCACATCCTGCCATCATTAATGATTCAAGGCCGCTCAGAAACACCTCTGATTTTATTCGATCAGTTTCTGCATCAGTTTAATAACGAACTCAGTTCCAGAGCTAAAGGTAGAATACTTTTTACAGCAGATTCCGCGGGCCGACGTGAAAATTTAGTCGGCTTATTACGTGATAATCGTTTCACCGTATCAATCGTTGATAGCTGGCAAGACTTTATCGATTCTGATGAGGAAATCGCCTTAACCGTTGCACCTATCGAACAAGGTTTATGGACAGATCAGGATATCGGCTCTTTTGCCATCATCCCTGAAGCATCTCTATTTGGTCAGCAACAAGTTCAGCAAAAACGCCGCAAACAGAAACCAACACGTGATGCGGATACGATTATCCGGAACCTGACAGACCTGAGTGAAGGCGACCCTGTTGTACATGAAGAGCATGGCGTAGGTCGTTATCAAGGTATGGAAATGATCACCGCGGGTGGCGTTGAGCAGGAATATATTCTACTAACCTACTCAAAAGGCGACAAACTTTACGTTCCTGTAGCCTCATTACACCTTATCAGTCGTTACACAGGCGTAAGTGCAGAACATGCACCATTACACACTTTAGGCACTGAACATTGGGACAAAGTACGCAAGAAAGCAGCGCAGAAAGCCCATGATATTGCCGCAGAGTTATTAGAAATACACGCACGTCGTGCCGCAGAAAAAGGCCATGCCTTTCCGTTTAATGAACTGGAGTATTTGGCTTTTGCAGACACCTTCCCATTTGAAGAAACTCCTGATCAAGCCTTAGCCATTGGCACGGTAATTAAAGATATGACCTCAGAACAGCCGATGGATCGTGTTACCTGTGGTGATGTAGGTTTTGGTAAAACCGAAGTTGCGATGCGCGCCACGTTTGTTGCAGCTAATGCAGGTAAACAAGTAGCGATAATTGCACCAACTACTTTATTGGTGCAACAACACGCGAAAAACTTCAGAGATAGGTTTGCTGATTGGCCTTTCAAAATTGGTTCTTTATCGCGTTTTAAAACTGCCAAAGAGACGCGCGAAACGGTAGAACAAATGAAATCAGGCAATATAGATATTGTGATTGGCACACATAAGCTATTGCAAAAAGACATTGGTTTTAAAGACTTGGGCTTGGTAATCATTGACGAGGAACACCGCTTTGGTGTTCGCCACAAAGAACAGTTAAAAAAGCTGCGTTCAAATGTCGATATGTTAACCCTTACCGCCACTCCTATTCCGCGAACATTGAATATGTCGTTAGCGGGTCTGCGTGACTTATCCATTATCGCCACGCCACCAACACAACGTCATTCCATCAAAACATTCGTCAACGAATGGGATAAGTCCCTCATTCAAGAGGCTTGTGCACGTGAATTAGCTCGTGGAGGGCAAATTTATGTATTACACAACGAAGTCAAAACCATCCAAAAAATGACAGATGATTTGGAAGCAATTCTTCCAGATACAAAAATCAGGTTCGCTCACGGACAAATGCCTGAAGGCGAACTTGAAAGTATCATGCGTGATTTTTATCACCAACGCTTTCAAGTACTGGTTGCGACTACGATTATCGAAAGTGGTATCGACGTACCCACAGCTAATACCATTATCATCAATCGAGCAGATAAATTAGGTCTGGCACAGCTCCATCAAATTCGTGGTCGTGTTGGTCGCTCGCATCATAAAGCCTATGCTTATTTGATTATCCCCAGTAAAAAACTGATTACACCAGATGCTAAAAAGCGTTTGGAAGCGATTGAATCACTTGAAGATTTAGGTGTTGGTTTTACCCTTGCTTCGCATGACTTAGAAATACGTGGCGCAGGAGAGTTACTCGGTGATGATCAAAGTGGTCAGATCCAAGAAATCGGTTTCAATATGTATAACGATCTCTTAGAACGTGCTGTAAAAGCACTTAAATCTGGCAAAATCCCAGAACTTGATGGACGCGAAACCCGCACCTCGGTTGATCTTGGAATGCCTGCATTAATCCCAGGTGATTATCTACCTGATGTACATAACAGATTAATCATGTACAAACGTATCGCCAGCGCTAAAGATGCCAGCGCATTAAGAGAGTTACGCGTCGAAATGATTGATCGTTTCGGCTTAGTACCTGATCAAGTTAAGAACCTATTTGAAGCAACACGTCTCAAACAAATCGCACAAGAACTAGGTATCCTAAAACTAGATATGGGCGAAGAAGGCGGTCGTATTCTGTTTAATGACAAACCCAATATCGATCCAATGAAAATTATGGCGCTTGTGCAAAAACGACCATGGGAATATAGCATTAAAGGTCAGGATAAATTGTATTTTGAATATGATGCAATGCAAGAGTTAGAACAACGAGTGCAGTGGGTGAAGCGTTTATTTAATGATATTAAAGTTGGGGAATAGTTAAAAAGACACCCCTCACCTTTTTAGCGCCTTTCACTTTTTAGGATATCAATACATATTAAAGCGCCAAACCTTCACACTCAGCATTAACCTTAGCACTAATTAAACCTACATCACCTTCCATACCCGGGATATCAACACGAGTAATATCGACTTTAATATCCACATCTTGAGCTAATTTTCCACCCTTAGTTTGAACGTCTTGTTTAACCTCATCTATCGCAATTTGCTTAGCTAGTTCGAGTGCTTGGACTGCAGTTTCACACGCTATAACTTCATCATTAGCATGAATCAAAAACTTACCATTTTCATGTAAAGTAATCTCAATACTTGTGCTCGATTTTACTAAGCCAACTGCAGCGCCTATGGCATTTGCAACATGACTGTATTCAGGAACGATTATTGCCTGACCCAATCTTTCACCTACTTTTGGATAGAATATTTTTGCAGGACCACCGACGGCAACAATCGGTAATGTTGAATGCAGTTGTATCTTTAAATCATTAATTTGTTCACTGCCGTTTGCAGATGCTGTGATAAGCGGATCATTCACATCAAACTGCTTTCCAGCAAGTTGATTAATTAACAAACGCGTACTTTTATCAACCACTGCATCATGAACCTCTTGCGCTAGCGCTTTAATTTCAGCATCAACATCTGTGCCCATCACACGGCCTGTGGCTCTACCTAGTAATTCACCAGCATAGATCGCTGCTTGCGTATTCCATTGAGATTGATGCCCTAACACATGTGCGGCATCACTTGGTGTAAAGCCAGACATTCTTACTACGCCACGATTCATTAAGCGGCGCAGACAACTACGGTCTTTCGCTGATGCAATAACGTTACGGTACAAGGTGGGTTTTTCGGTACTAAGCAGACCAATAAATTCTTTTTCGTATTCACTAAAATCTGATGAATCATTTGGCATTAACAACAAGTATTGAATGGCAGAACGCATGCCGCTTTCTGCCATTAGCGCGAGTTGTAATTCTTTTTCAATATGCGGCCAACGTGACGCAAGCATTGATAATGGTAGGGCGCGATTTGCCAATAAGGATAGCTTCAGTAACTCGCCGATATCTACTTCGCTGTCACCACCCAGACCTAAAGTTTTCATATCAATGGCTTTGACTAAGGTACGGTAACCCCCCACATCGGCACCGGCATCATTCAGTGCGGGCCAACCATCGATAACGGTAGCCACATCAGTGGTTGTACCACCTATATCAGAGATCAAGAAGTCTTCTTCGCCCGTAAGATAACGCGCACCGATTACACTAGCCGCAGGACCAGAGAGTATTGTTTCTATAGGCGTTTGCATCACAGATTCGGCACTGGCGATGGAGCCATCACCTTTTACAATCATAATCGGAGCTTTTAAACCGAGTTGTTCCATCGACTCACGCACGGCGTTTTCGAGCTGAACGATTAATGACACTATTTGTGCGTTAAACGCTGCTGTTAAAGCACGTCTTGGGCCATTGAGTGAGTCCGATAAATCGCAAGATGCAGTAACGGTTGCACCGGTGATTTCGTTGATCAATTGTTGCGCTTGGCGTTCGTGCATTTGATTACGCACGGCATAATGTCCTGCCACCGCATAAGCATCAACTTTGCCCATCTTGCCCTGTAAGGCTTTTTTAATCGCCTCGACATCTAAGGGCTGTTGTTCTCTGCCAGTGTAAACATGACCGCCACTGATATTGAGTAGCAGAGCATCAGGAATAGCTTTGCCGATCTCGGTTCGCTCAACCATCGCTTGATTAAAACCGAGTGTAAAAACACCCAATGATGAACCCTGCCCTTCAACTAAAGCATTGGTAGCCAAGGTTGTAGATAGAGACACCAAACTGACATCACTAGTATTGAATTCACCCTGCGTCTTTTCATCAGCCACTTTTAAAGCATTGGCCAAAGCATCACTGATGCCAGCGGCAAGATTGCCATGCGTAGTAAGTGATTTAACACTAGCGAGAATATTGTCTGCATTGGCTTTGCCAGACTTTTGCTGTTGATTGCTTTTTATAACGACTGCATCCGTGTAGGTGCCGCCAGTATCAATACCGATGGTGTAATGTGTCATGTAATCAAACGATGAAGAGTTTATTAAAATAGAAGTGTAGCTTAGCTTTGTAATTAAGATTTATCTATAAGAGACCATTTATATAAGAGGCCATTATCAGCTAACTTGTCTATGCTTAAATGTAAAAAGATACCCCCCACCTTTTAGCTTGTTTTCCTGAAATTAGGCTAAAAGGTGGGGGGTGTCTTTTTTAATAGTATTTAGTAAATCAAATACTAAAATGGAACTGGGTATTGCTTAATTACTGCGTCAATCTCTTTCACAATCTCATCAGTCAAAACCACTTCATAGGCACTTAAGTCTTCTTTCAATTGTTCTAAAGAAGTTGCACCAATAATTGATGAAGTCACTCCATTGAATTGATATACATAGGCTAAAGACAATTGAGTAAGCGTCAAACCATGACGAGTAGCAACGTTGTAATAAGCTTCGATCGCTTCATGTGAATGGCTAGTATCGCGGAAGATACCATTACGTTGTTCAATCGTCCAGCGGCAGTTTGCAGGCAATGCTCCATTGCGGTATTTACCTGATAATGCACCACCCGCTAAGGGCGACCAAGGTAAATAAGCAACATCATTTAACACACAGGTTTCGATAGTATGTGGCGAATCCATTAAATGAAGTAGGTTAAATTCATTTTGAATAGATACCATTTTCGGCAAATCGTGGATTTCAGCCAAGCGTAAATATTCGTTAATTCCCCATGGCGTATCGTCAGATAAACCAATATGGCGTATCTTGCCTTCTTTGACCAGATCACCCAATGCAGTGAGAATATCTAAATGCTCTGCACGTTCTTTCTCAACATCAATTGAAGTGTAATCTAACTGTTGTGGCCAATGTTTACAAAAATGCGGACCCGGTCGATTAGGCCAATGCAGTTGATATAAATCAACATAGTCTGTTTGTAAATTTTTAAGTGAATTTTCAAGCGCAGCTTTTATACCTTTAGCATTGAGGTCTTCGCCGTCACGAATCCAAGAAACGCCACCACCAGAAACTTTTGTAGCGAGTACAATATCATCACGCTTAGACTGGTTTCCTGCTAACCAAGTACCAATATATTTTTCGGTTAAACCACAGGTTTCAGGCTTTGGCGGTACAGCATAGATTTCTGCTGTGTCGATAAAGTTAATGCCCTGCTCAAGCGCATAATCGATTTGTTCGTGCGCTTCGGCTTCGGTGTTCTGGCTTCCCCATGTCATCGAACCTAAACATACTTCAGATACTTGCAGATTGCTGCTACCTAATTTTACTTTTTTCATTTAGTCATTCTCATCTTTTATGTGTGCTCATATATTAGCAAAATAATTAAACAGTAATTGAACATCCTTACTTTTTACCTATTAAGGTTATTTAATTGAAACCAATAATAATATTAGTTTTTCTCAAACATACTTAAGTAATACTTGAATAATTAGATCATACACTGATAGTATACAAATAGAGTTTCATTACTCTGATGCTTGTTGCGAGATAGGCATCTATTCCGATAGAGATTTCTATTGGTTTCATTAGCAGCGACGGGATATTGTTTAACTCCTTTCTTCCTCCTTACGATATCCACGTTCGCTGGCTTTTGTTATAAAGCGCTAAAGCCTTTTATTAAAAGGCCTTAAAAAACTCCCAACTTTCTGCCCATTCTTAGCTAAATTTAAGTTAGTCAAAAATATCCTTAAAATACCAATCAAGTTCCAGAAAACCGACTGAATTAAAAGTGTTTCATGTTAGAATCCCCTTTTTACAATACCCCTATCTATAAGGTTATGGCTCACTGATTATGGCGAACTCTAAAACTCCACTCACTTATCGTGACTCTGGTGTCGATATCGACACAGGCAATGCATTAATTGATCGCATTAAACCTCATACTAAACGCACAACTCGTCCTGAAGTCATGGGCGGCCTCGGTGGTTTTGGTGGCTTAATGTCAATACCAGAGGGCTATAAACAGCCAATTCTTGTTTCAGGTACTGATGGTGTTGGCACCAAATTAAAACTTGCGATTGAAGCAGGTATTTACGACACGATCGGTATAGATCTCGTCGCCATGTGCGTTAACGATATTATCGTGACTGGCGCTGAACCGTTATTTTTCTTAGATTATTACGCTACTGCGAAACTTGATAATGATATTGCTGAAGATGTAATTAAAGGTATCGCAGACGGTTGTGTTCAATCGGGTGCAGCATTAATCGGTGGAGAAACGGCTGAAATGCCTGGCATGTATGCCGAAGGCGATTTCGACCTCGCTGGTTTTAGTGTGGGCGTAGTAGAGAAAGCAGAAATTCTTGACCCAAGTAATATCGAAAACGGTAATGTGTTAATTGGCTTAGCTTCGACTGGAGCGCATTCAAATGGTTACTCATTAATTCGTAAAGTACTAGAGGTCAGCGGCGCATCTTTAGATGATGAGTTTGACGGTGGCACATTAGGTCAGGCATTAATTGCCCCGACTAAAATCTATGTTAAATCAATTTTATCTGCGTTAAAAAATCATAAAATCAATGCTTTAGCACATATTACTGGAGGCGGACTCACAGAGAATCTACCTCGTGTTATGGCTGACAACAGCAAAGGTGTAATCAATCTAAACAGCTGGAAAAAGCCTGCGGTATTCGATTGGCTACAAGAACACGGCAACATTGAAGAGCAAGAGATGTTGCGAACGTTCAACTGCGGTATAGGCATGGTTGCTGTAGTTGATAAAGCTGATGTTGATGCTATTCAAGCGCATTTCAAAGATGAAGGTATCGACAACTGGGTAATTGGTTCTATCGAAAGCTCAAGTGAAACTGAGCCACACATCGAATATACCTAAACTTTTATTTGTACAATAAAGCCAAAAACCATGTATAAAATAGTTGTTCTAATCTCAGGTGGTGGCAGTAACCTTCAGGCCATCATCGACAGTATTCAAGTAGGAAATATCAAAGCAGAAATCACTGCCGTTATCAGTAACCGTGCAGATGCTTTTGGTTTAGAGCGAGCTGAAAAAGCAAGCATTGACAATCACGTATTAGATCATACAGTTTTTAATAGTCGTGAATCATTTGATGAAAGCTTATCTCAAATCATTGATAGCTATGAGCCTGATCTTATTGTTTTAGCTGGATTTATGCGTATCTTAAGTGATGAGTTTGTTGAACATTTCCATGGTAAAATGATTAATATCCACCCTTCTCTATTACCTAAATACAAAGGCCTTAATACACATCAACGTGCTTTAGATGGTGGCGATAAAGAACACGGCGCCAGTGTACATTTTGTAATTCCCGAACTCGACGCTGGAACAGTAATTATTCAAGGTGTTGTCCCTGTTGAAGCTAACGATACGGCAAATCGACTACAACAACGCGTGCATAAAGTAGAACACCAGATTTATCCGCAAGCTGTTAAGTATCTTGCTGAAGATGGTTTAGTATTAGAAGATGGTAAATTACTTTATAAAAGCCAAAGTTTGGAAAAGCCTTTTATAGAGACATTAAAGTAATGTATTAACATTCAGCACATATGCTAACTACAAAGAGAGCGCCAATTGGCGCTCTCTTTGTATCTGTTATAGTAATAATTACTATAGATTGTTTTCAAAATTACTCTGGCACACCCTGCCATAACATCTTATATCCTAGCTCATGGGTACTATCACAGAAAGTACCTAGGTGATCAAATTTTTCTTTAAAAGCATGATCAGCGTGTGAAGCTTCATGTTGCTCAAATGATTTCCAATAGGTAATTATCACTAAATCATGTGCCGTTTCGCCCTCTGGCATAGGTGCTCCTACCGAACCTTCAGCAGAGACAAATCCTGCATTTTCAAATACCTGACCTGCAATAAAACCGCCGTTATCATCACCATAAGTGTCTTTGACGACATTACACATCTCGCCCATTGTCAATTCGACATCATCAATGGTGACACCTTCTTTTAGCTTGATAACATTGAATAACATCACACAGTCAAATGGAACTTCTATTGGATGAAACATGACAAATCCTCGTCGTTAATTGGTAAATCAAAAGAGTATATTAGCAAATGATAATATACTCTACTATTTTGCAAATCAATAAACACTTAATTTGAGAATATTAATCGAACTAGTATTTTATTCAGATACTATAGATCAAAATTTAAGTTAAAAAACTCGATAAACTACATATTAGCTTTACCGTGTTTAACCAGAATATCAATAAATTCCTGTAAGTATGACTTTAAAAACTTACTTTTCACATAAGCTGCAGTAGTGGTTGATGATGGGAAAAATTCACTCATATCTCTTAATAACAAATCATCATTAGTCTTATCTTCAAATGCCATCTTCGCTATAATTCCTGCACCAAAGCCTAATTTAACATAACTTTTAATTACATCTGTATCAGTTGCAGCAAAAGTAACATTTGGTTTAAGTTCTTGTGCCTCAAAAGCTTCTTGAATTTTAGTGCGACCCGTAAAACCAAACACATAGGTAAGTAGTGGGTATTCGGCAATGCGCGGTAAACTCAACTTACCTTTAGCTAAAGGATGATCATGCGGTACAACAAGGGCATGATTCCAGTCATAACATTTATGCGTAATTAAATCGGCATGGTCTTGTAATTCTTCAGTACATACCGCGATATCAGCTTCGCGCTTATGTAACATATCGACTAACTGAGCGGGATTACCTTGGAAGAAATGAATTTTCACCTTAGGATATTTCTCACGAAATTCATTAATCACACTCGGTAGAAAATACTTCGCCTGAGTATGTGTAGTCGCCAGTCTTAGCTCCCCTACTCGCGCATCTCTATGCTCATCTGCAACTGCCCTAATATTCTCTAACGCCAATTCCATATCATCGATCTCAGCGGCAATATCTAAGCACAAAGGAGTCGGTGCATCGAGGCGCTTACCCTTGCGCACAAATAGCGGCATTCCGAGTTCTTCTTCTAATAAACTAAGTTGTCGACTGACAGCTGATTGCACCACAAACATCTGTTTTGCGGCTTCGCTAATATTCAATCCGTTATTGAGTAATATTTTTAGTAATTGCAGTTGCGTTATTTTCATTTAAAAGGTTCTGTTAATTGGTTTGTAGAATTTTGAAATGCTTTTATATATCTTTTTATGTGATATTGGAATCTAATTTGATCACTTTTAAAGATTATTTCCTTCGATATAATTATTACAACTTAAAATTACTAATCCCTTTTAAGGGAAAGATTGAAAAATGACTTTATTAAATCAAAAACAAATACAAAAAGTATCAGCTGCAGTAGATGGCTTAGATCCTATGCAACTGGCATGGGTAAGTGGCTATTTTTCTGGTTTATCTGCTCAGTCTGGCAATACTTTGCAAGGTAGTATTACTGATTCTTTGGTTCATGAGACTCCAGCTGCACAACCGTCTGAAAAAATTACCGTTCTATACGGCAGCCAAACCGGTAACAGTAAAAAAATTGCAGAATCTTTACACACGGCTCTTGAATTGAATGGTAACCAAGCCGAACTGAAAAACACCTTAGATTACCGCCCTCAGCAACTTAAAAAAGAACAAAAAATCATTGTAGTGATTAGTACTCAAGGTAATGGTGAAGCGCCAGACGAAGCATTAGGTTTCTATAAATACCTCACAAGTGATCGTGCGCCATGTTTAGAGAATTTAGAGTTTGCCGTCTTAGGACTGGGAGATTCAAGCTACGATGATTACTGCCAAACAGGCAAAGATATTGATAGCGCATTAGAGAAACTAGGCGCTAAGCGTTTCCATGACCGTGTAGATGTTGATTTAGATTTTGAAGATGATGTAATCACATGGAAAAAGGGCATCCTTAGTAAAACTGAACCTAAAAGTGACACCGTGGTAAGTTTTGCGCCTAAATTTGGTGGAGCTGCTGAATTAGTACCTACTGCTGAGAGTAATGTTAATAACTACTCGGAATCTAACCCTTATCAAGCTGAAATATTAAATGTGCTTGATTTGACTACAGCTGAATCAACTCAGAATGCTTATCACATTGAATTAGCAATCGATCCAGATGGCTTGAGTTACGAAGCAGGTGATATTTTAGCCGTACTGCCTGATAACCAAGATGTATTGGTCGATGCCTTGATTAGAAAACTTAATTTCAATGCAAACGAAACAGTTACGATTAAGAAGGGACAGTTTGAATTGCACACTGCATTTAAACACCATTTAGAAATTGCGAATCTAACCGCCAATGTCGTAAAAACTTATGCAGGTTTTATTAAATTAGAATCATTACAGGCTTTATTAGATGATAAAGACGCATTAAAAGACTATTTAAACGGTGCAGACTTACTTGATTTGATTACCGATTACCCTGCTGAAATTTCGACTCAAGATTTAGTCGCAAGTTTACGTCCATTAATTTCAAGACAGTATTCGATTGCAAGTTCTGAAGAAATTCATGAAGAAGAAGTCCATATCCTTATCAAGCCCGTTATTTACACTAAAGGTGAAGAGGAAAGAAAACACTTAGGTGTAGCGTCTAACTGGTTAAAAGATAAGCAACTAGGTGATACGGTTCCGGTTCATATCAAAGCAAATAGCGGCTTCAAATTACCTGAATATGCGGAAGAAAAAATTATCATGATTGGGGCAGGC
The DNA here is from genome assembly GCA_036960615.1 of Cocleimonas sp. Lineage (GTDB taxonomy): Bacteria > Pseudomonadota > Gammaproteobacteria > Thiotrichales > Thiotrichaceae > Cocleimonas. The sequence continues at coordinate 20,204 of JBALXO010000024.1, forward strand.
ACGGGGGTTGCTCCATTCAGAAGTTTCCTTTACGAGCGTGAAAATCAAGGCGCAAAAGGCAATAGTTGGTTATTCTTTGGTGAGCAACGCTTTCGCAGTGACTTCCTGTATCAAACAGAATGGCAGAAGTTCTTGAAAGATGGCACATTAGAAAAAATGAATGTTGCCTTCTCACGTGACCAAGAAGAGAAAGTTTACATCCAGCACAAATTGCTTGAAGAAGCGGCAAGTGTTTATGAGTGGATACAGCAAGGCGCGACGCTCTATATTTGTGGCGACATCAACAATCTTGCAAAAGATGTACACAATACTTTGGTTCAAATCATCTCAGAGCAATCTGGTAAGTCACTAGAAGATGCCGAAACGCAATTAGATGATATGAAGATTAGTAAGAAGTATCAGCGCGATGTTTACTAATCAATCTAAATAAACACAAAAACACAAAAACAATTAGAGTAAAAAAACACCCCTCACCTTTTGGGCGCTTTTCAATTTCATAATCAATAGCGAATTGGAATGCGATCAAGACCAGTGGGCTTTACACCTAACTAAATCATTTTGAGACATTAGTATGAGCAGCATTGTAAAACCACTTCCAAAAATCCACGAACAAAAACTCGTCGAAGGCAGTAGCGAAGTAGAAGTTGCCAAAGATAAGGGTAACTATTTACGAGGCACTATAGAAACAGCATTTGCAGATCAAATCACTGCGTCTATTCCTGATGATGATACCTATCTCCTCAAATTTCATGGTACTTATCAACAAGACAATCGCGACTTACGCGATATTCGCCGTGAAAAAAAATTAGAACCAGCCTATTCGTTTATGACCCGTATGCGCGTACCTGGTGGCGAGCTAACCGCAAAACAATGGATTGCTTCAGATAATATTGCTAGCAACTTTGGCAATAACACCATAAAACTCAGTACGCGTCAGGCAGTACAGTTTCATGGATTCATTAAATATGATTTAAAAAAAGCCATCCAAGCGATGGACGCGGCGCTACTCGATAGTATTGGCGGCTGTGGTGATGTAAACCGTAATGTGATGTGTGATCCTGATCCGAGCAATGCTGAAGTTCATGCGCAAGTATTCCCTTGGGCAAAGAAAGTCAGCGAGCACTTATTGCCAAAATCACGTGCCTATCATGAGATTTGGCTGGATGAAGGTAAAGGAGAAGGCAAGAAACGAGTTGATTCTGCTGCTGAATCAGAAACAGAAGAACCATTCTCGGAGCCAATGTACGGCAAACTGTATTTACCTAAAAAATTCAAAATCGGTATCGCAATTCCACCGAATAACGACATGGATGTTTATATAAATGACATCGCGGCCGTCGCGATTATCAAAGACAATAAACTCCAAGGCTTTAATATTGCTGTTGGTGGTGGTTTGGCGATGACGTTTGGGCGCGATGATACTTACCCCCGCTTAGCATCAGATGTTGGCTTTGTTGAACCTAAAAAGTTATTAGAAGTATGTAAAACTGTATTAGAAATCCAACGTGACTTTGGAGATAGAACGGACCGTAAACAAGGTCGTTTAAAATACACAGTAGATCGCATGGGCGCTGATAACTTCAAAGCGATGATGGAAGATCGTTTGGGTTATAAACTTGAAACTACTAAACCTATTGAATTCAAAACCTCAGCAGACAAATTCGGCTGGCATCAAGGTTCAGACAAGAAATGGCATGCAACCCTATTTGTAGAACATGGTCGTGTTATTGATAAAGAAGGCTCTCAATTAAAAACGGCACTAAGAGAGATTGCAGAACTCAATACCTGCAACTTTAGACTAACCGGTAATCAACATTTAATGCTGGTGAACATCACCGAAAAAAGTAAAGAGAAGATCAACGCTATTCTAGCTAAATACCAGCTCTCAGCTGATGCTAGCGAGCTAAGCGGTATGCGTCGCAATGCGATCGCTTGTGTAGCCTTGAATACTTGTCCTTTAGCGATGGCAGAAGCAGAACGCTATATGCCTTCGTTAATTACTAAAATCGATCCTATTTTATCAAAAAATGGTTTATTCGAAGATGAAATTAAAATCCGCATGACAGGTTGCCCGAATGGCTGTGGTCGCTCGGTAATGGGTGAGATTGGCTTCATCGGAAAATCCATGGGAAAATACAATATGTACCTCGGATCAAGTCATCAAAGCGATCGCTTGAGTAAACTCTATAAAGAGAACTTGGATGAAGCAGCAATTTTGGCTGAACTTGAAGTTTTATTAGCTGACTATGCGGTTAATCGTAATCAAGATGAGAAGTTTGGTGATTATGTGATCCGTGCTGAATATGTGAAAGAAACAATTATAGGATTGGATTTTCACGATTAAACGATTCAGATACTAAATAGAATGACATCCCCCATCTTTTTGCTTCTTTTCAGGAAAAGTGCCTAAAAGGTAGGGGCTGCCATATTTGTATTTAAAGCTTGATTTGATTTATTGTGATAATAAGATTTTCTCAACAGCAATCAAATCTTCTTCAGTATCCACACCATGACCAGGAACTTGTTCAGCAACCGCGACATGAATTCGTGCACCGAACCACATGGCACGAAGCTGTTCTAATTTTTCTAGTTGCTCAACCTGACACGCTTCCATTTTAGCAAAGCTTGTTAAGTACGATGCGCGATAAGCGTAAATACCGATGTGACGTTGTGCGAATGCATTTACAGAAACACCCTCGTCACGCTGAAAAGGTATTGAAGCGCGACTGAAATACATAGCCAATCCTTTCTTGTCCGTCACAACCTTTACCACATTTGGGTCTTTATATTCAGCCTCTGTTTGAATCGCAGTCGATAATGTCGACATAGTTGCTTCGGGATTTTTAGCTAAATTTTCTGCAACTTGTTTTAAACTTTCTATCGGCGTTAGTGGTTCATCACCTTGCAAATTCACAACTATTGTATCGTCAGCCCATTGTTTGATTTCAACGACTTCTGCAAGTCGGTCACTGCCTGTTTCGTGAGCACTGGATGTCATACAAACTTCTGCACCAAAAGCCTCACAAGTCTGTTGAATACGTTCGTCATCAGTCGCTACGATAATCTCTTTAAAACTTAGTACCTCAGCGGCTGCTTGTGCACGCTCATAAACATGCTGAATCATTGGTTTACCTGCGATCAAACGCAGCGGCTTGCCAGGCAGGCGTGTTGATGAATAACGTGAAGGTATGACTAAAACAGTATCACTCATTTATATAATCTCTTATCTCTTTACTTCTTCGGCAGTTAAAGCCCGTGCATCTTCTTCCAACATCACAGGGATTCCATCTTTAATTGGATAAGCTAAACGTGCTGATCTTGAAATCAGTTCTTTATTTTTTTTATCGTAAATCAACGGCCCTTTGGTAACGGGACAGACTAGTATATCGAGTAGTTTTTTATCCATTGTGTTCTTTCCTTAAAGTCTATTAAAAGACACCCCCCTACTTATTGGTTGTTTTCAACCAGATTAGGGTAGGTTTATTGTTTTAAATTCTTCTAATAACTGGTCATCAAAGTCATGAGGTAGGTTTGCAGTTACAGGCAAATACCAATAATGTTTGTCATTACCGATTAATGACTTACATTTTACCGCATCCTTCTCAGTCATGATAACAATCGAGTCATCAGAAAATGATAAGTCCCTTTCTTGAAAAGCATAATGATCAGGAAAACTGTTTTCGCTAATATTCAAACCACTTGCTTCAAGAGTCGAATAAAAACGCTGTGGATTTCCAATACCCGTCAGAGCTTGTATTTCATGTTCACTAAAATCGCTTAATTGTTTTTCTTCATTCGTCGATAAGTTGATTAAGGTTTTACCAGATAAGGCCATTTCAAAATAGTTTTTTTTATTTGCGTTATTAGCAAGAGTAGTTTTACCATTAACCACAATCAAATCACAACTATCTAAACGCTCTTTCTTCTCACGCATAGGCCCAGCGGGCAAACAATAGCCATTACCTAATTGGCGTTTACCATCGATTACAGCTATTTGAATGTCGCGTGGTAATTTGTAATGTTGCATGCCGTCATCAGAAACAATAACATCGCAGTCGTGTGCATCTAATAGTTGTGATACAGACTCCAAACGATTTGCGCCTGCATAAACAGGTACGCCAGTTCGTTGAGCCATTAAAACAGCTTCATCACCGACCAAGCTAGCATCACTATCTGCGTTAACAAATTGTGGCCAACTCTTTGCTTTACCACCATAACCTCGAGTAATAATTGCGGGTTTATAACCAGCTTTTTGAAACAATTTTACTATATGGATTGTAAGTGGTGTTTTACCTGTTCCACCTACGGTGATATTGCCAACTACAATTACGGGACATAGGAGTTTAACTTGTTTCTGTGTTTGAGTTTTACGTTGATAATTGTTGATAGCACTATATAAATAACTGAAAGGCATTAACAGAAATCGTCCATTGCCATCTTCATACCAAACGGATTCTAACCATTGTTGCAAGAGACTTGTTTTGTTTCCCATGCTAAAGGTTCTAGCTCTGTTCAAACTGTAATTGATACAGTTTGTAATAGGCACCCTTTTTCTTTAACAACTCCTGATGCGAGCCTGATTCAATAATTTCACCCGCTTCCATCATTAGAATTTTATCGGCTTTTTCAATCGTTGAAAGGCGATGTGCAATCATAAAGGTGGTACGGTTTTCCAATAACCTTTCTAGTGCATTTTGAATATGCCGTTCAGATTTTGTATCTAAGGCCGAGGTAGCTTCGTCTAGAATTAAAATAGGTGCATCAGATAGAATGGCTCGTGCTATGGCGATACGTTGTTTTTGCCCACCAGACAGTAAGGTACCATTCTCCCCAACATGAGTATCAAAACCGAGTGGTAGTTTTTCGATAAACTCTAAAGCAAATGCTGCATCGGCTGCTGCTGCAACCTGTTCATCACTGGCAGACCGCATATTCCCATAGGCAATATTATTACGAACCGTGTCGTTAAACATTGTAACGTCTTGGCCCACATAGGCAAATTGTTCACGAAGATTTAGTAATTTGATATCAGCGAGTCCAATACCATCAAGGGTAATCTCACCATCAAAATCATCATAAAATCGTGGTAATAGATTCACTAAGGTAGTTTTGCCACTACCTGATTGTCCTACTAAAGCAATTTTCTCACCCGGTTTCACTGAGAAGTTAATATTTTTTAAAACAATATCTGTTTTTTTGTTATAACGAAAAACGAGATTTTTAAACTCAAAATTACCTTTAGCCTTTTCAAGTGTTTTCGTACCTGTATCTTTCTCTAGTTCTTCATCTAGTAAAGAGAAAATACTCTCACCCGCAGCGATACCGCTCTGTAAGGTCGAGTTAATTTGCGTTAGGCGTTTTACAGGGTCTAGCAGCGCTACCATTGCCATCAAGAAAGAGGTGAATCCACCGGCGGTATCAATAGTGCCATCTTTGGTTGCAGAATAAATAATAACGGCTAATGCAATCGCCATAATGAACTGAACCAAAGGCATACTTAGACGCTCAGTAATTATTCGTTTCATAAAAGATTTATGGTTAGATTCATTAACGGCTTCGAAACGTTTTACTTCGTAATCTATGCCATCATAAATGCGAATTTCACGTGTGGCACTTATCGCCTCACCACTAATTTGAGTGACTTCTCCAACCTGTTCTTGTATTTGATTACTCAGTTTTCGAAAGCGTTTAGATACAAAATAAATCAAAAATGCAATGATAGGGGATACAACCAAAACGATTAATGACAGCTTCCAGCTCAAGTAAAGCATTACTCCAATAGAACCAATCACTATTACTGTATCTTGAACTAAAACAGTTAAACCTTTGGTGGCAGCTAATGATACTTGCTCAGCATGATAGATAAGACGGGTAACTAAATTACCTGAATTTGTTTTATCATAATAAGAAACAGGTAGGCGCAATAAACGCTCAAACAATTCGCTTCGTAGTTCTTTAACAACAGTCCTTCCGACCCATTCCATATAGTAGCTAGAAATAAAACTACCAATACCTCTTAATAAGAATATTGCCAAAATTATAAAAGGAGCCCAAAGAATAATTGCAGGATCTTTATCCGTAAAAGTACCATCCAATAAAGTTTTTAAATATAAAGTAAAAGCCGGTACGGTAACTCCGGAAAGGATCATTCCAAATACAGCAAAAATTAAATATCGGAGATATTTTGTTGCATAACTAGCTAGACGCTTATAGATGCCATAACCGCTGGTATTTGAAGCAGTTACAGCATTGGGTTTCGATAAATTTTCAGAAGATGGAGATGTGGCGGACAAGAAGTAACCTCAGAGCCAGTAGAATAATCAGACTTTAACCTAGAAAGGGTTTTTGAACAATGAAATGGCGATTAAGCATCATTCTAATGTTAAAAAGACACCTCCTACTTTTTTACCCATTTCCAGAAAATTTGATCTATTTTTTTCGACTAAAGTGAAATACAAACCACGCTAAAATAAATGAAATAAAACCTAATACTATTCCATGAATACTGTAAATACCGTGGTGCCACAGGCCTATATTAACTACTCCGAAGGCGATAAATCCCAGCGATAAAAAAATGGGTATTAGCTTCTTCATTATCTATTCAACTATTTCTAAAGTCACAATAAATAACGCACCTGTTTGATCAGTAGTATCTATCGTTTTACTTTCTATGCGCCCGTTAGATGCCTTCAATATTGCTTCGACAATTCCCAAACCTAAACCCGTGCCACCCGTATCACGGTTGGTCGTAAAAAAAGGTGTGAAAATACGTTTTTGATTAGCTTCAGAAATACCAGAACCATTATCTTGAAAGGATATTTTGATCTCATTACCATTTTTTTCGGTACTAATTTTTATCTGCGACGCACTATGCTGCAAACTGTTATCGCTGAGATTACTCAATACACTGTGCAAAGCAGAAGTTGGGATATTCACGTCCAAATTCAATGATGTTTCATTTTTTATTTCAAAACGTAAGAAAGTATCAGCATAGCGCGATTCAATGGTTTTAACACAAGCCAAGAGATTACTAGATTCAGTAGTTACTTGCAGAGAATCAGCTCGAGCTTGTTCTAACAGTCGGTTTACTAATCGCTTTAAGCGATCTGTATCTGCAGTTAAATTATCTATAAAACGTTGACGCTGTTCTTCAGGCATATCATCGCCATGTTCTTGCAGTAATTCTAAAGAACCTTGCATTGAAGTAAGCGGTGTTTTGAATTCATGCGAAACATGCGAGGCAAATTGTTGAATGTATTCTGAACGTTCATGCAAGGTCTGCGACATTTTCGCGAAACTATTTGAAAGCTCAGCCAGCTCATAAGTACCCGGCTGCTTTAACACTTCAACGGTGGGGCTTTCACCACTGGTGACTTTCTTGGTTTGTTCAATTAATTCGCGAATAGGACGAGATAATCGTGATGAAATAAACAATACAATTAAGCCGGTTAAACCCAATAAAAATAAGCCCGATAGAATCACTTTTTCTTTAATACTATAGAGATGTTTTAGAATATTCTGTGGCGTTCGCGATAAATACACCACTCCCTCAACTTCACCTTGATTAATAATAGGAAAGGCCACAAATACGCGAATCCCCGTACCACGACTTAAGGATGCTATCGACGGTGGTGGCTCATCGGAAATACGTTCGCGCAATACGGCTGAATACTTGCCTGCAAGCGCCTTTTTAACCTCAATGATGTGTGCCATCGACATATTAAGCTCAGCACTTCCCGCAACTACTACGCCCTGTTTATTAAGAATACGGATACCTGCCAGAGTAACTTGTTGAGTATTTAGCAGGATATTTTTCATCTTCATACCCGCTAACTGCTCATCACTGAAACCCCAGAGTATGTTGTGACTTGGATCAATAAAAGCATTTGGACGGCGGGACAGAACCTTCTGTTTAGATAAATCTAATTGTGGTTCAATCGGTAAATAAATACCTTTTGGTTCAGGTTGATTCTTACCAATTAATTCTCTGTAAATAGACGCTAATACAGCTGATTGCGTAATTAATTCAACTTCGGTTTTCTGCACTAATACATTTTCATAAAACCGAAAAAAGTACAAACTACCTAATGGTAATAGCAATACGGAGAGCATCACCATTAACAAAATCGTACGCAGGCTAAAGAGTTTTCTCACGCGCTGTTGAGCACCTATTGGCATATGTTCTTAAAACTTGTCATTGATAAAAGCTACTCACGGTTATTAACAACTGCTCAAGCGATAACCAACGCCATGTTGAGTTTCGATGATTTTTTTGCAACCAATTTCTGAAAACTTGGAACGAATATGGCGGATATGGCTATCAATGGTTCGATCACTAACGTACACATTATATTGATAAGAGCCCTGCATAATGGCATCGCGACTGAAAACTTTCTTTGGATGTTTAAGTAATTGCGCTAGCATTGCGAATTCAGTCGCAGTCAAAGAGACTGCTTTCTCATCCCACCAGACAGAATGTTGCTCACTGTCTAAACGTAATTTACCATGGGTAAATTCTACCGCTTCTTTATCATTCAAAGAGGTATTATTTTGAGTACGTTTTAAAATCACATTCACTCGGGCTACTAATTCACGCGGGCTAAAAGGCTTAGTGACATAATCATCGCCGCCAATCTCTAAACCTAAAATTCGATCAATCTCATCATCACGTGAAGATAAAAACAAAATCGGCACATCAGAGCTTTTACGAATCTCACGACAGCATTCAAGACCATCCATTTCAGGCATATTTATATCTAATACGATCAGATCGATATCGATTTTTTCAAAACTAATTAAGGCCTGCTTACCGTCATTGGCTAAAGTTACTGACATTTCTGCCTTTTCCAAAGCAAAGCTGATTACTTCGCGAATATGCGGATCATCGTCAACAACGAGTATTTTTTTCTGAGTCATAGTAGCTTCTTATCTAATGTGAAGTGAATATAGCACGCGATTTAACTTCGTAAAAACTTATCAGGATTCACGTAATAAGTGCGATCCCAAGCAGCGATTGTTTTAGGTTTATATTGCCACAATTGGGGGTACAAACTGCGAATCGAATAATGGAGATGTGCCGGTTTTCCTTTGGCGTTACCGCTAGTGCCGACAGTCCCTATTTGTTGTCCTGCATCGACAAAACCAAAACGATGAGCTTGAACTTGAGGATCGACTTTATCTAAATGGGCAAAGTAATGGAATCGCCATTTAGGACCGATCATAAAAACCACATTGCCACCCATTTCAATCTCACCACTGAATAAAACAAAGCCTCCTGTGGGCGCAACCACAGGCGTACCTTGTTGCGCAAAAATATCTAAACCACGGTGTACTCGTGATCGACCCCAAGGGAAATACCAGAAGGATTCGGGATTCCAATCACGAGCTGAGGCACCTTCAACAGGCATTTGGTTTTGTTCAGGAATGACAAAGCCAAAACTGAATAAGATCAGACACACTATAATGATCTTATTAAAAGAGGAGAATGTTTTTAGGCTAATTGATTTAGCTGTTCTAATAGATGTTGTGATTAATGTTTTCATGCTTGCTATTAAAGCAATCAGAGGTGCAGAAGCTAGGAATGATTTATGGAGATTTTATGCAGATTGATGAATAAATATTCATTTTTAGCTCCAAGAATTCCAAGGGAGAAAATAAGCATGTAAAAACAAGCCGGATACAAATATATAAAACAAAAAGAAAACAGATATAACTGCACAAATAATAATGATTTTCTTATTGCGGATTTTAAAAAACCACAAAAGTAAACAGAACCATAAAGGAGATAACCCAAGCACTAAAGCTGTGAGATAAACACCGTAGTCCATTGTTAGATTATCTATCATGTTCAAAATATTTAAGTATTCAATATATGATAAAAAAAAGACACCCCCCTACTTTTTACATGTTTATCTATTTATCAAATTCAAAAACTCTTCACGAGTACGTGGATCTTCACGAAAAGTACCGAGCATCATTGATGAAATGGTCGATGAGTTTTGCTTTTGTACGCCACGCATCATCATACAAAAATGTTGTGCTTCAATTACAACTGCAACACCACGTGCGCCAGTGACTTCTTGGACAGCTTCGGCAATTTGCTTTGTAAGATTTTCTTGTATCTGTAAACGGCGTGCATACATATCAGTGATACGTGCCAATTTAGATAAGCCAATGACTTTACCTTGCGGTAAATAAGCAATATGCGCTTTACCTACAAATGGCAACAAATGGTGTTCACATAGAGAGTACATTTCGATGTCTTTGACGATAACCATTTGGTCATTGTCGGAGTCGAATACTGCACCATTTACAATATCTTCCAGCTTTTCATCGTAGCCTTTGGTTAAAAATTCCATAGCTTTAGCTGCACGATCTGGTGTTTTCAGTAAGCCATCACGTTTAATATCTTCACCGAGGTTAGTCAGTAAATCTGCGTAAACTTTGCTGTTATCCATTGATTATCCTTAATATATTTCTGATACCACATACAATAAATGTAGTGTATTTAACTTCGGCTAAATAGTCACGAAGTGATATAAATTATTGATCGTATTGATTAAAATTAATAAGCAACATTATAACGGTGACAATAAGTAATAAAAAGACACCTCCCTACTTTTAGGGTATCTCTCTACTAAGAGTAAACAGGAGTCGCTGTAATTCGCCAATCCCTTCCTACAGCACGAATGTCTTTTATTTCCAGATTAACCTTATCTTTCATCGACTGTAATTGCGGCAAATTAAACAAACTTTTTGCATCACCACCCAAGATAGTAGGCGCCATATAAATCACTATTTCATCAACGCATTTTTCTGACAGCAAAGCACCGCATAAGGTTGCACCAGCTTCAACATGAATTTCATTTATTTGACGTAATGCCAGATCATCTAAGATATCAATAAGCGATATTTTGCTCGTCATCAGTATTTTAATTTCAGCTCCAGCATCTGTAAGCGTTTGAATTTTATTCGTATCAGCACTACAGGTGTAGATCAAAGTATCGCCTGACAAACCCAACATCTTTGCTGTGCTTTGAATTTTCAAATTAGTATCTAAAACCACTCTTAAAGGTTGTTGCACTGATTCAGTTTGGCCATTTTCAATTTCTAAATCATCAGAGCTCAATCGCACGTTCATTGAAGGGTTATCATCTAAAACAGTACCTGATCCAGTCAATATCGCATCAGCCTGAGCGCGAAAACGCTGCACATCTTGGCGAGCTTCACTGCCCGTTATCCACTGGCTTTCGCCTGAAGCCATGGCAGTTTTACCATCTAAACTCATCGCCATTTTGACACGCACGAAAGGTTTATTCTGCTCCATGCGTTTAATAAAACCTGGATTTAAAGCGCGTGCTTGTTCTTCTAAGGCTCCAATGCTCACGTCGATACCAGCATTTAATAGCTTTTTGACGCCTTTACCAGAAACTTCTGGGTTTGGATCTAGCATCGCAATAACTACTCTAGCAATACCTAAATCTACCAAGGCATTTGCACAAGGTGGAGTTTTACCTGTGTGTGAACAAGGTTCGAGCGTGACATACGCCGTAGAATATTCGATTAAATCTGCATTTGATTTTTTAACTGACGACAAAGCATTAATTTCGGCATGTGGCTGACCTGCAATTTGATGATAGCCTTCACCAATAATTTGATCATCTTTGACAATGACACAACCAACGCGAGGATTAGGATGGGTAGTGAATTGCCCCTTTTTAGCCAATTGAATAGCGCGGGACATATACTGTTGATCCATTTTGTGCAAAGAGTCTTGAGAGTTCATTTTTAGATTATAAACTACTTAGTGATTAACTAATAAATAAGGACTTACTGAGCTTGAGTAGGCTCTAATTAAGAACCAGGAAGAAGTTTGTGTTGGCGCTTTCTCAACTCAGGTGTTGGACTATTTTCGAGACCTTCAATCGCATCAATAAATTCACCAATATCGTTAAAATCTCGATAAACCGAAGCAAAACGAATGTAAGCAACATCGTCCATTTTACGTAGTTCTTCCATCACGTATTCGCCGATTAAGCTTGAGGTAACGTCGTTACTATCAGTATTCAACACACGTTTCTGAATTTCTAACACAGCACGATCAATCTGTTTTGCATCAACCGGGCGTTTTTGCGTAGCTCGCATCAGACCGGCACGGAGTTTATGAACATTAAAGGCTTGTTTTTCAGCGTTTGATTTAATCACAGGCGGCATATTGAATACCGCATGTTCATAAGTACTGAAACGTTCTTTACAAGTCTCCGACGCGCATTCTCTGCGACGTCGAACTTGATCGCCCTCATTAGCGAGTCTCGAATCTACAACTCGCGTATCATCACAACCACAATAAGGACAATGCAAGTTTCGTCTTTCCTTTTTTTAATAAAAGATTACTAAAATTTTATTTGTAAACAGGAAGACGGCGACAAATTTCAGTGACCTTAGCTTTCACTTCATTGATCACTGTAACGTCATTTTCATCTTTTGCGATTGATTCCAATACATCACAAATCCAATGTGCAAGTTGCGAACTATCTTCTTCGTTAAAACCGCGTGTAGTAATTGCTGGTGAACCAATACGTAATCCACTTGTTACAAACGGTGACTGTGGATCATTCGGTACAGAGTTTTTGTTTACCGTAATGTGAGCATTACCAAGAGCAGCATCAGCAACTTTACCTGTTAGACCTTTGTCGATTAGATCAAGTAGGAATAAATGGTTTTCAGTACCGCCAGAAACGATATTGAATTTACGTTCCATAAAGGTATTTGCCATTGCCTGTGCATTCTTAACAACTTGTACTTGATAAGTCTTGAACTCAGGCTCTAATGCTTCTTTGAATGCTACCGCTTTACCAGCAATAGCATGCATTAGTGGACCACCTTGAGTACCAGGAAAAACTAATGAATTTAGTTTTTTCTCAATCTCAGGGTTCGATTTAGCAAGAATGATTCCGCCACGTGGACCACGAAGAGTCTTATGCGTAGTTGAAGTAACTACATCAGCAATTTGAATTGGAGATGGGTAAACACCCGCAGCAACTAGACCAGCAACGTGAGCCATATCAACAAATAAATAAGCACCAACTTCATCCGCAATATCACGGAAACGCTGCCAGTCAATCACTTGTGAATAAGCAGAGAAACCAGCAATAATCATTTTTGGCTTATGTTCATGCGCAAGTTGTGACACTTGTTCGTAATCAATAATGCCGGCTTCATCAATACCGTACTGAACCGCACTGTAAATTTTACCTGAGAAACTAACATGTGATCCGTGAGTTAAGTGACCACCGTGTGCCAATGACATACCCAAAACCATATCGCCTGGCTCTAGTAACGCCATGTAAACCGCAAGGTTCGCTGATGAACCTGAGTGTGGCTGTACGTTAGCGTAATCTGCGCCAAACAATTCTTTAGCACGATCAATCGCAAGTTGTTCTGCTACATCGACGTTTTCACAACCACCGTAATAACGCTTACCAGGATAACCTTCAGCGTATTTATTAGTCAGTACCGAACCTTGTGCTTCCATCACGCGAGGACTGGTGTAGTTTTCAGAAGCGATCAACTCAATGTGATCTTCCTGACGTTGGGTTTCAGCGGCCATTGCGCTAGCGAGTTCTGGGTCATAGCCCGCGATAGTCATATCTTTAGAAAACATTGATGAATGCTCCATTGTTAGATCCGTTGTTAGATCTAGGGTTTAGTGTTATTAAACGAATTTAAAACAGGGTTATAGTGCGTTAATGATAACTTATTATCATTAAAAACATACCTAATTCTATTGAATCTTCAAAGCATTTAAAAGTAAGGAATACTTATGATTTATATACAAAAGTTATGCTTCAAAAATTACTAAATATTGTTAGTAATAATACTGCTTTTAAAAGCATCACACAGTACCAGAATCATATTCGAAAAAAGACACCCAATCGCCACTTTTCTAGGTTGTAGCGACAGAATAAAAAAGAACCACTTAAAAGTGGCTCTTTGGTCAACTTTAACAAGCAACATCGTTAACGAATCACACCAACATTATAATAAAACTTATCACGATTTCTGCTCTGCTTACCCAATATATTAAATCCAGAGCCATCAGGGTCTTTAGCATAACCATGACAAGTAAACTCTAGGCGATTTCGTGTATTTACGCTTACAGTAGCTGCTGCACGTACATTACATCGTTTCATGTCTTGACCAGTGGTAAAGGCATTTACCGAAGTTAAACCCAAGGCTCGACCATTACTGACTAATTTAGATAAACGCCAGTAACCTTTACCCGATATTGCAGAAATTCCTTGTTCATCACCCGTAGTATGGGCAGCATAAATATCACCTGTTCCACATTCAGTTATTAATGACATATTTTCTGAATAATTGAATTGATTTGGCCATTGTCGTTTCTTACTAGTTGATGATTCGTTAATAAAACGCAAAGAACTAGGACGTCCGTTAACACTCTTCAAATGATAAAAACGATTGAAGCGTTTTCCTGGTCTTTGTCCACCAGGACCTGTGGTGACTAACAAATGATTGTCTCTAGCCAACTTAATAATGCCTAAGCCACCACCAAAATTAGCGCCAGATGCGGTTAAACGAATATTAGAGGTTTGATTTTGACTGTTAATATCCTTAAAAAACAAGCGTGTCCCTTCACCATAAACAAGATACTTACCAATAACCTGAACACCACTAGGATGTTTACCTGTAGTTTGATGTAATGATGATAAATACTGTTCACCATTATTCCCTTGTTTTATTACAAAGATACTACCCTTATTTTTGTGACTGTGACTGCCAGCATAAGGATATAAGCGAGAATTAGTACGTACAAAACCTTGTACATGCTTATCTGGGATACCTAAGGCGTATTTAGGATCTCCATCAAAAACATCTAAAGGACGAACATTAAGAGGCGGATAAGGTTTTGGCCAGGTGAAATTCCAGCGTTTTCTCTGCCAACTGATTTGCTTTGATGCGGCTTTCTGAAATTGTTGTTGTACATTCGCAGCACAATAATTGCAATCTGTTCTACCTGGACGACAACGCGTCGAGCCTTTGACAAACTTATCTAAACCTTGCGCTTCTCTCCAACGTCTTTTCTCTACTCGTCTTTGAGTATATGCGCGGTCATTCTGGGCGGTATTGTTGTTATATACACTTTCATTATTAGTGGTACTCGTATTTTCAACTGGATTAGAGTTATAACGTGGTGCACTTTCAATATTATCGTAAACAACAGTATTTGATTGATTATTAACTGAGCGCTGACCTTGAGCACCGTTAGT
>JBALXO010000024.1:35593-41741 GCA_036960615.1 Cocleimonas sp.
TTATGCGTATGACTTACCGGAATCGAATACTCAGCAAAGGCAGTATTAAATACCCCAAACACCAACAACGAACAGAGCGATATAAATCCTGAAAAAATCGACTTACTCATCCTGAAACCCCTTTGAGAAATGAAATAGATACACTTCATAATTGTAGCTAAATAAGAGACGTTATGGATAAAAATTTATTACCCATCTCTAAGCATTGCTAATTCAAAGTAGAAGCACGGCTTAAATCCTGTTGCATCAAAGCTGAATCAAACTTTTATTAAAATCATATCAAGCAAAAAATATTCACATCTAAGACCTGCATTTCATCGTATTTCTAAAAAGATAAGCTCAAATCACGTTAATATATTCAAAATAAGCTTAATGTTAGATGTTTGAGCATAATAATTAAAAAAAGGGTGATCGATTTGAATACACAATTGCATCAAGAAATTAATGCTTGTTTAGATGAGCTTAATAAAATTATTTTAGGTAAATCTCAACAAGTGCAGTTAGCACTAACAGCTATTCTTGCGAACGGTCATTTGCTAGTCGAAGACTTACCAGGTATGGGTAAAACCACATTGGCGCATGCTTTGTATAAAGTATTAGGCTTAGATTACAGTCGTGTGCAATTTACCAGTGATTTACTACCTTCAGATTTGATTGGCGCTTCAGTTTTTAATGCCCAAACTTCTACATTTAGTTTCCATAAAGGTCCTGTTTTTAGTTCGATATTTCTAGCGGACGAATTGAATCGTGCGACTCCTAAAGCACAAAGCGCTTTATTAGAAGCGATGGAAGAAGGGCAAGTGAGTGTCGATGGAGAGACTTATCCATTACCGAATCCCTTTTTTGTAATTGCAACGCAAAACCCACAAAGTCAGTCAGGTACCTTCCCATTACCTGAATCTCAATTAGATCGTTTTATTCTCCGAATTTCATTGGGCTATCCAGACCCTGAAATTGAACGTGAAATCCTTACAGGCAAAAAAGGCCGTGCGGCATTAAATGAAATAGAACAAATTCTTAGTAAAGAAAACCTAATCGAAATCCAACAAGCCGTAGAACAAATCAATGTATCAGAAATCTTACTCGATTATGTTCAACGCTTAATTGCACAGACACGACAAGATGATCTGTGCCATCTAGGTTTATCACCTCGTGGCGGTATTGCCTTAGTTAAAAGCGCCAAATGTTGGGCTCTGATTCAAGGTCGTGACCATGTATTACCAGAAGACGTTCAAGCGGTATTTGTCGCAGCAGTTGGACATCGTATTATCGGTAAAGCTGAGACTCAGGGTGACCAGTTAGCGCGTCATATTTTGAATACGGTTGATACGATTGGCAATGGTGTTGCTGCGGTAGCTTAATATTGACTATGATTATCAAAAATAATATTAAAAAGACACTCCCCCTACTATTTGCCTGTTTTCAATAAACGTCTTACATAAACAACTATGCAAAACATACTAAAAATAAATTGGAAATCTAAAACCAATGATTGGATTGAAGAACGCTTTCCTGAGAGTCGTCAAGTCACACTCAACCTGAAACGTATTTTTGTATTTCCTACAGCGAGTAGTCTCGCTTTACTAATTGCTATTATTTTGCTGTTTGTGATGGGCGTTAATTTCCAGAACTCATTAGCCTATGGTTTGTGTTTCTGGTTACTGGCACTGATTGTTATTGCGATATATTTCACTTACGGAAATCTATCTGGAGTAACGATTAAAGCCATCAAATCACAAAACTGTTTTGCAGGCGAAAAAGCTGTATTTGAAGTCAATTTGAGTTGCCCTACAGAACAAAAAAAATCTGCTATTCATATCGGCTGGAAAGACCAAGACTTAGCCTTGGTGGATTTAAATGACAGCCATTCGGCTACTATAAAATTATCTCATAACACCACTAAGCGCGGACGCTTCAAACCCGAACGTTTAAATATTTTTACGCGCTACCCTGTCGGTCTAGTAATTGCTTGGTCATACGCGCAGTTAGACATGCAGAGCATTGTTTACCCTGCGCCTATCTTACAAAATGATCTAAATAACAGTCAAACAATGGATGATGAAGCTGAACAAGGCTTGGAAATAGCTCGAGGTACCACTGACTTTTCGGGCGTGCAAAAATACCAAGCAGGTGACTCGCCCAAGCATATTCATTGGGGTGCATACGCTAAAACAGGTAAAGTATTCAGCAAAACTTTTGTCGATTACGCTAGCCATGATTTGTGGTTAGAATTTGATGCATTGCTTGCAATACAGGGCACCGAAACCAAACTTTCACATCTATGCGCTTTGGTGCTGCAATATAATCAAGAACAACAAACCTATGGCTTGAAACTTCCTGATCGTACTATTCAACCAGCCAGTGGTGATGCACATAAAAACACCTGTTTAATAGCACTGGCATTGTTTGGCGATGATCGTCAAAAACAACAGAAACCAGAGCTAAACTAAGATGTTTACCAAAGGTTTTCCACAAGACAGATTAATTACCTATTCGGGTATGTTGTGGCTACTCGCAGCGCAAGTCGTAGTGATGTTGCCGTTTCTGTTTTATTTACCCATATGGCTTTTCCCTATTTTGTTTTTCTCTGCAGGTTGGCGTATCCGAGTGATGTTGGGTAAAGCAGAGCAACCAGGAATCATGATTAAAATCATCATGGGTATTCTCGGTTTAGCGGCATTAAAATTCAGCGGAATCCCTATCGTTTCGCTTGAAATGACGGCGTCTTTCCTAATGTTAGGCTTTGCCTACAAATCTTTAGAAGTGATTGATCGCCGTGATGGCATGGTTGTTGTACTAACCGGCTTTATACTTATAGGCGTATTGTTTTTATATTCGCAATCAATCGTGATAGCTCTTTATAGCTTTATCTCCGTGGTAGTTTTAACAGGAGCGATGATCGCTATTCAGCAAAGCGGCAAGCAACATTCCAATCAAAACTCTCGACAGAATACTCAAAGCAAGATTTTTTCTAATTTACGTTTATCCTCAAGCATGTTGTTATTGTGCTTACCTTTGATGATTTTATTCTTCTTATTTGCACCAAGGTTCCAACCCTTTTGGACGGTACCTAATGCTGGCGGACACGCAAAAACAGGCATTTCAGATAGCATGTCACCTGGAGATATTGCCAATCTAAGTCAATCAGATGGTTTAGCCTTTACTGTGAGTTTTGATAATGAACGTCCAAAGCAGAGAGATTTATATTGGCGAGGTTTAGTACTACAGCATTTTGATGGCGTAACATGGACTCAAGAAGATCCGGAAACACCACCAAGACAGTTAGGCACAAATACATCATTCACATTTAAACAGCCTAAATCACAAATAAAGCAGCAAGGTGAAGCCGTAAATTACAAGGTAATTTATCAAAAAACAGGACGTCCGTGGATGTTTGCGTTAAATCCTGTAGTCGATATCAAAGGTCCTGCAGGTTTCACTTCTGATTTTCGCGTGATGGCAAAAACCGATATTATCGAGCCTGTGTTAGTAAAATTAACGAGCTATCCTGATTCTTTAAAAGAATTGAATTTAGATGAAACAACGCGCTTAGTAAACTTACAATTACCAGAAAGTGAAAACCCTAAAAGTCGCTTACTGGCAGAACAACTATTCAGCGCATCTGCCAGTAAAGAGGAGTACATCCAGCGCGTAATGAATCGCTTTCGCGAACAACAATATTTTTATACTTTGCGCCCACCTTTATTAGGCGAAAAGGACACCATTGATGGTTTTTTAATTGATAGTCAAAAAGGGTTTTGCGCGCATTATGCCGGTAGTTTTGTATTTATGATGCGTGCCGTCGGTATTCCAGCGCGAGTAGTAGCAGGTTATCAAGGTGGCGAATGGAATCAAAAAGGCGAGTTTTTAGCAGTTCATCAATTTGATGCACACGCATGGACCGAAGTCTGGTTAGAAGGCCAAGGCTGGCAACGCTTTGATCCAACGGCAATGGTTGCGCCTCAACGTATCGAACAAAACCTTGAAGCCGCAATGCAACAAGAAGGCAGCTTCTTAGAAGGTAAAGTGTTGTCGTTAAATAAAATGAAGTGGTTAAATGGTTTGCGTCAACAACTCGACTCGTTGCAATATGGTTGGCAACGTTTTGTGTTGAATTTTGATAGTGAAACTCAGCAAAACTTTCTTAAAAATCTCTTCGGTGAAATGAGTATTCAAAAAACAATGCTAGTAGTAGGCGGTTTATTTGGGTCTATCACTTTGCTTTGGGTAGGCTTTTTAGGCTTGGCTAAAAAACAGAACATTGAAGCGCCAGAACATCGACTCTATCGACGCTTTTGTGACTTATTAGCCAAGAAAGGAGTCAAACGCGAGATAGCACAAACACCCGAGGCATATAGTCAATTAGCAGCGTCACAATTACCAATTTTTGCAGAAGTGATAAACGAATTCACACATAGCTATTCAACCCTTTGTTATAACCCTGCAGCAGCCGCCGAACCACGCATTCATTTAGATAAAATGAAGTCTGTATTGAAGCAGATAAAATAAGATATACATATTTAATTTAAAAGACACCCCCTACCTTTCTGCCTATTTTGAAATCAATAAGAACATACTGGTTTTTTTAATTCGACAATACTGCCTCTAAACTCCTTGTTGGCTCGTACAAACTAGATCATCTTGTAGAAATGGGGCTTTACTTGAAATCACTCATTATTATTCTTTCTTTCTTTTCCATTATCTCAATACAAACAGCATTAGCATTAGAAGCCGATAACACTCTAAACATCGGTGGGGCAAAAATTGAGGTTTACTTTGATCCAGGTGTCGCAGAACAGGATTACAACGTTAATCGAGAGCAAGTGATGGAGTGGATTGATCGCTCTGCGATCGCAGTAACAAAATACTTTCAGCGTTTTCCCGTAAAAACTCTAAGAATGAAAATAACAGATGGTGCAACACGCAGGCGTATTAACGGCACTGCCTATCACGGTGATGAACCACTGATTATTATTAATCTACACAAATCCTTCAATAATAATACCTTAGCTAGAGACTGGGTGATGGTTCATGAAATGGTGCATTTGTCTTTTCCACCAGTGAAGCGTCGCCACCATTGGTTATTAGAAGGTTTAGCTACCTATGTTGAGCCGATTGTTAGAGTTCGTGATGGTTTATTATTAGAAGATAAGGCTTGGGAATGGTTAGTTAAAGGAACACCACAGGGACTCCCTGAAGCAGGTAATCAAGGTTTAGATAACACCCCAACCTGGGGACAAAGATACTGGGGTGGCGCGATTTTTTTCTTAATTGCTGACATGCGTATTCACCAACAAACTAATAATAAATTTGGCATCGAGCACTCTCTGCGCGCGATTCAACGGGGCGGCGGCAGTATGCAATTAGAAAATGATTGGGAAGTAGTGAAAGCACTCAGCATGGGCGACAAAGCAACAGGTACTAATGTCTTAGTAGATCTCTATAATGAAATGCGGGATAAATCTGTAATGACAGATCTAGATGCTATCTGGAAAGAGCTAGGCGTGAATTTAAACGGTAATACTATTTCTTATAATGACACTGCAAAATATGCTGATTTGCGACGCTCTATCTATATGAAATAAAACATCACTTAATAGACACCCCCCCTACTTTTAATGATTTAATTAGCCCTTAACTTAGGCGTGGATATGTTATTTCAATATTTTGATTTCTTCTTGTTGGTTATTTCTCCAAATCAAACAATAATCAAGAAATTATCAAAACCACCAACGCCACTATTGCCGGAAATCCTTGCACAAACAGAATCGACTTCTTAACAGTGAGAGCTCCAAATATGGCTGCTATAATCACACACCCAAGAAAGAAGATTTGAAGATAAAGTCCTATTGCTAAATTATTGCTTAATAAACCCCAGATTAAACCTGCGGCTAAAAAACCATTATATAGCCCTTGATTAGCTGCCATTGCCTTGGTTTGTTCAGCAAGCTCTGCCGTTACACCAAATATTTTTCGCGTACGCGGCTTTGTCCATAAAAACATTTCTAAGATCAAAATATAAATGTGTTCAATTGCAACAAATGCAACTAAGATTTTGGCGAGAATATCCACTGAAGAACCTTTTGAGTAGTTGTTGGTACCTAAGGCATAATATAACGCTAATTAAAAAAAGACACCCCCACCTTTT
>JBALXO010000025.1:0-22816 GCA_036960615.1 Cocleimonas sp.
TTGGAGTGCTCGCTTCAGCCCGTGCAACAATAGAAGAACAATATTTACTACAAAAGCTCATGAGAAGTATTGGCGTTAATAATATTGATCATCGTTTACGTCAAACTGATTTTTATGAACAAGAAAATGCTGATTTATTTCCTTCTTTAGGAATGGATATTGCCGATATTGAAAACCTCAATGCGGTAATGCTAATTGGCTCAAATGTTCGTAAAGAGCAGCCAATGATCAACCATAGAATTCGAAAAGCAGCACTTAAAGGTGCGCAAATTTACTGTGTTAATCCACGTGAATTAGAATTTAACTATGATATGACAACACAACTTGTTGTAGCGCCAAATGAAATTGTCGCTTCGTTAATACTGATAGCGAAGTCGAGTTACACCTTAAGCAAAAATAAGATCCCTGCGGGCTTGAGTGATTTGCTAAAGGGCAAACGAGCTAATAAAGACTCCAAAGCTTTTGCCGAAAGTTTATCTAAAGCAGAAAATGCTGCGGTTTTTGTTGGTAACATAGCAGAACAACATCCTAGTTATTCTACGATCCGAGCGTTGGGCTTAGTTATTGCACAAAACACGGGTGCCAAGTTTGGCTTTATTGGAGGCGCGGCAAACACTTCAGGTGCTTGGTTAGCTGGTTTGTTACCACATCGTAAAGAAGCCGGTGAAATTGTTGAGCAAGTAGGTATGACTTCGGCAGAAATGCTTAATCATCCAAAGAAAATTTATATGTTGTTGGATGTTGAGTTAGAGTCTGATTCTGATAATCCACAACAAGCATTGGCTGCATTGAATCAAGCAGAATGCGTAATAGCAATAAGTCCTTATGCAAATAAAAAGACTTTAGCGAATGCAGATATTATTTTACCAAGTGCAGCTTATTCTGAAACCTCAGGTACTTTCGTTAATATAGAAGGTAACTGGCAAAGTTTTAAAGCGGCATCAAAAGCTTATGAAAATGCTAGGCCAGCATGGAAAATTTTGCGTGTTCTGGGTAATCAACTGAATGTCGAGGGCTTCGATTATGTCAGCTCAAAAGATGTACGTGATGAATTGAAAATGCTTTGTGACGAGGCAGGTGATGCAGGTCATAAGTTTGAAGCAAATGGCATATATACAACTCAAGACAAAGTAAGTAGCAATTCATTACAACGTATTGGCGAAGTTGCTGAATATGGGTGTGATTCTTTAGTGCGTCGCGCTCAGGCTTTACAAGACAGTAAGCCAGAACAACATCAAGTTCATTTAAATACCAAAGAAATTGAAAATTTAGGCTTACAAGATGTGTTATCAAATACCGATCAAAAAGTACAAGTGAAGCAGGGTGGTGTTATGGTTGAGATGCCTATGACAGCCAATGACATGATTCCCGAAGGTTGTGCTTTGTTAATGGCAGGTACAAAATCAAGCTGCTTGCTTGGATCGGCTTTTGGTGAAATCGAAGTGACTTTATAATGTCACTCTCTAATAGAGAAAACGGATAAAATTTGGATACTTTAACTACATTTCTGAACGGTTTTTTGCCAGAAAGTTTATCGGCGTTCATCGTGATAATGCTAAAAATAGTGGCGATTCTGTTGCCTCTAATTTTAGCAGTTGCGTATACAACTTTTGCTGAAAGAAAAGTGATTGGTTATATGCAGTGTCGCATGGGGCCAAATCGTGTTGGGCCTAAAGGTTGGTTACAACCGATAGCGGATACTGTGAAGTTGATGTTTAAGGAGATAATTACTCCAACCGAAGCCAGTAAAATTGTGTTTTTTATAGCCCCAATGTTGGCGCTAGCACCTGCGTTAGCTGTTTGGTCTGTAATCCCATTTTGGGATGGCGGTGTATTGGCCAATGTGAATGCAGGTTTGTTATTAATATTGGCAGTAAATTCTCTTGACGTATTTGGTATTATTTTAGCGGGTTGGGCATCAAATTCTAAGTATGCAATTTTAAGTTCGTTACGTGTCGGTGCACAGGTAGTTTCGTATGAAATAGCCATGGGTTTCGCACTTGTAGGCGTGCTTATGGTGTCTGGAAGTTTGAATCTGAGTGATATTGTTAGAGCACAGGGTGGAGGATTACTTGGCTGGAATGTATTCCCGCTATGTGGCTTATTCTTAGTCTTCTTTATCTCAGGTGTAGCAGAAACAAACCGTGCGCCATTTGATGTTGCCGAAGGCGAATCTGAAATTGTTGCTGGTTTTCATGTTGAGTATTCAGGCATGGCATTTGCGTTATTCTTCTTAGCAGAATACGCCAGTATGATCCTAATCTCGACCTTAACTGCTTTGTTATTCTTTGGTGGTTGGTTATCGCCATTTGGTAATTTAGTTGCAGATATTCCAGTATTGAGTTTTCTTTTGGGTGATGGTTTTCATTGGTTACTATTGAAAACCATGTTCTTCTTGTTCTGTTACCTTTGGTTCAGAGCGACTTTCCCACGTTATCGTTATGATCAGATCATGCGTTTGGGTTGGAAAATTCTAATTCCTGTTACTTTAGTTTGGATATTTGGTATTGGTGTTGCAATCGCTTATGGGTGGCAACCATGGTTATAGATATCAATATAAAAACACTTATAAAGTTAAGTAAAAAGACACCCCCCCACTTATTGACTGTTTTCAAATTAATGAATACTGCTTATAAGGTAAATCATAGAGGTAATTGTCGTGGTTAAATCAATTACGCATTTTGTTAAATCATTCACTTTATTTGAATTATTTAAGGGCTTAGGGGTTACGGGAAAATATCTT
The DNA here is from genome assembly GCA_036960615.1 of Cocleimonas sp. Lineage (GTDB taxonomy): Bacteria > Pseudomonadota > Gammaproteobacteria > Thiotrichales > Thiotrichaceae > Cocleimonas. Next base: position 2,744 of record JBALXO010000025.1, read on the forward strand.
TTTAAACGTAAAGTTACGATTCAATATCCTGAGCAAAAAACACCGCAATCACCTCGTTTTCGTGGTCATCATGCGCTACGCCGTTACCCTAATGGTCAAGAACGCTGTATTGCTTGTAAATTATGTGAAGCGGTTTGTCCTGCCTTAGCGATTGATATCGAATCGGAAGAACGTCCTGATGGCACACGTCGCACGACAAAATACGAGATTGATTTCTTTAAATGTATTTACTGTGGTTTTTGTGAAGAAGCCTGTCCGGTTGATGCAATTGTTGAGACACACATCTTTGAATATCACTTTGAAGAGCGTGGTAAAAACGTGATTACTAAAGAAGAATTACTCGCTTTTGGCGATAAACACGAAGCTGAAATTGCGAAACGCAAAGCAGCTGACGCACCTTACAAATAGGTTTGACTTTATGACATTAGAACTATTCATATTTTACCTTTTTGCAGTGATTACTTTGTCATCTGCGGTAGGGGTGGTTACTGCACGTAATCCTGTTTATGCGGCATTGTTTTTGATTCTCGCTTTCTTTACGAGTGCCGCGACTTGGGTTTTGCTTGAAGCTGAATTCTTAGGTGTAGTGCTGGTACTGGTTTATGTCGGTGCCGTGATGGTGTTGTTTTTATTCGTGATTATGATGCTCGACATAAAAATTGATACCTTAAAAGAAGGCATGGTTCGTTATATGCCTCTGGGTATAGTCGTTGCTGTTACGGTTGTTGCTGAAATGATTTTTGTCATGAAATCTAGCACCTTTGATAGAGCTATCCCTGAGCCTGCACCGCTAAACTTCAATAATACTGAAGCACTTGGCGAAATTCTTTACACTGAATATATGTACCCATTTGAAATCGCTGCGGTTATTTTGGTAGTGGCAATTATAGCTGCAATTTCCTTAACGCTTCGTCGTCGTAAAGGGGTTAAAAAGCAGAATCAAGCAGAGCAGGTTCGTACTAAAAAATCAGATCGATTAAAGATTATAAAAATGGATTCCGAAGTTAGAACAGGGGAACGCAAATGATCCCTTTATCCCATTTCCTTATTGTTGGTGCGATACTCTTTGCGATTAGCGTTGCAGGTATTTTCATCAATCGTAAGAACATGATTATCTTGTTGATGTGTATTGAATTGATGTTGCTAGCAGTTAATCTTAACTTTATCGCCTTCTCACATTATTTGGGCGATATGGCAGGTCAGGTATTCGTGTTCTTTATTCTTACGGTTGCTGCTGCTGAAGCTGCAATAGGTTTAGCGATATTGATTACCGTATTCCGTAATCGTAGAACGATTAATGTTCAAGAATTAGATCAGATGAAGGGTTAAGGAAGAGTCATGGAAACTATCTATCTAGCTATTCCTCTGGCTGCGCTTATTGGCTCAATCATCGCAGGTTTATTTGGCAGTGTAATTGGTCGTAAAGGCGCGCACACGATAACCATTCTTGGTGTCGGGATCTCATGTGTTTTATCATTTGTTGTTTTGAAACATGTAGGTATTGACGGCAATACCTTTTATGGCGATGTTTATACTTGGGCGCAAATCGGTGAAACTAAAATCGCCGTAGGTTTTCAAATTGATCGCCTAACGTCGATGATGATGGTAGTGGTTACTTTCGTTTCATTGATGGTACATATTTACACCATCGGTTATATGGAAGACGACAAACACAACTGGCCAGAAGACAGTCGTGGCGGTGAAAATAGCTACCAACGTTTCTTCTCGTATATTTCTCTATTCACTTTTGCAATGCTGATGCTGGTTATGTCGAATAACTTGATGCAGTTATTCTTTGGCTGGGAGGCAGTTGGTTTAGTCTCATACTTATTGATCGGTTTCTGGTCAACTCGTGATACTGCTATTTTTGCAAACATGAAAGCGTTCCTTGTGAACCGAGTGGGTGACTTTGGTTTCTTACTCGGTATTGCGGCTATTTGGTCGTATACTGGTTCGCTTGATTACAAAGAAATATTCGAAAGAATTCCTGCGTTTTCAGAAACAACAATGCAAGTCATACCTGGCCAAGATTGGTTGGTAGTAAGTGTTATTGCTATTGGTTTATTTATCGGAGCTATGGGTAAGTCAGCGCAAGTTCCTTTACATGTTTGGCTGCCCGACTCAATGGAAGGCCCAACGCCGATATCTGCCTTAATTCATGCGGCAACCATGGTCACCGCTGGTATCTTTATGGTATCGAGAATGTCACCGATTTTCGAGATGTCTGATACTGCCTTAAGCATGATCTTGATTGTAGGTGCGACTACTGCATTCTTTATGGGTTTGATTGGTATCGTACAGAACGATATCAAACGTGTAGTTGCCTATTCAACACTATCGCAATTAGGTTATATGACGGTTGCATTAGGTGCGTCAGCTTATAGTGCTGCTGTTTTTCACTTGATGACACATGCTTTCTTCAAAGCTCTATTATTCTTGGCGGCGGGATCAGTCATTATAGCAATGCACCATGAACAAGATATTCGCAAAATGGGTGGCTTAAAAAAGTATTTACCAATCACTTATTGGACTTCTTTAATAGGCTCATTAGCACTTATCGGCTTTCCATTCTTCTCAGGTTTCTTCTCTAAAGATTTAATTATTGAAGCGGTGCATGCATCGACTATTACAGGTTCGACTTATGCTTACTGGATGGTTTTACTAGGAGTGTTTGTCACTGCATTTTATAGTTTCCGTATGTTCTTTTTAGTATTCCATGGCGAAGAGCGTATGGACGAACATACTAAATCACATTTACATGAGCCATCTAAAGTCGTTGTCTGGCCTTTAATCGCTTTAGCAGTTCCAGCAGTACTTTCTGGTTATTTGATTAATCCAATGGTGGTAGGTAATTTCTTTGAAGGTGTTATAGCAGTTAATCCAAATCATGAAGCTATTGCAACGTTAAAGGAAGGTTATCATGGGGTTTTTGGTTTTGTTTTACATGGTTTAAAGACAGCACCCTTCTGGTTAGCTATGGCTGGCTTAGGTAGTGCGTATTATATTTATATGAAGAAACCTGTTATCGCGAGAATGGCTTATGATAAGTTACGCCCGATACATACTTTGCTCGATAAAAAATACTTTGCGGACGAATTCAATATGGCGGTATTTGCGGGTGGTGCAATTGCACTGGGCAAAGGACTCTGGGCTGCAGGTGATAAATTCTTAATCGATGGATTAATGGTTAACGGCACTGCAAAAGTTACAGCTTGGGCCGCTTCAGTAACACGTAAAATGCAAACAGGTTATTTATATCATTATGCGTTTTCAATCATTATCGGTGTACTCGCTATTATGAGCTGGTTAATTTTTGGAGCTAAGTATGTTTGAAGGTTACTTACTTAGCGTATTAGTTTGGCTGCCTATTATTGGTGGTTTAATCATACTATTTGCTGGCGATAAAGTTGCGCCACGTCCATTGGCCTTAGCGGTTAGTGGCATTACTTTCCTGATTAGTATTTTACTTTGGACTGGCTTTAATTCGTCGGGCTATCAGATGCAGTTTGTGGAAAGCATGCCATGGATCGAGACGTTTAATATTAATTACCACCTTGCAGTTGATGGCATTTCGATGCCACTGATTCTGTTGAATACCTTTATTACGGTGTTAATCGTATTGGCAGGTTGGGAAGTGATCAAGAAAAAGCCAGCTCAATATATGGCTGCGTTCTTGATTATGGAAGGCATAATCAACGGTGTGTTTGCTGCTCAAGATGCAATTCTGTTTTATGTATTCTTCGAAGCGATGTTGATTCCGATGTTTATTGTTATCGGTATTTGGGGTGGTGACAATCGTATCTACGCGACGATCAAGTTCTTCCTTTATACTTTCTTCGGCTCAGTATTTATGCTGGTGAGTTTGCTATACATGTACTCACAATCGGGTAGTTTTGCGATTGCAGATTTACACGACGTTAAACTCGGTATGACGCCGCAGATATTAATCTTCTTATCATTCCTAATCGCCTTCGGTGTTAAAGTTCCAATGTGGCCAGTACATACGTGGTTGCCAGACGCTCACGTGCAAGCACCAACAGGTGGTTCGGTAATTCTAGCGGCGGTTATGTTGAAAATTGGTGGCTATGGTTTCCTTCGTTTCTCATTACCAATGGTTCCCGACGCTTCAAGTGAACTCGCTTGGTTAGTTATTTTTATGTCGTTAACAGCAGTGGTTTACATTGGCTTCATTGCTTTAGTTCAAAGCGATATGAAAAAACTAGTAGCGTATTCATCTATCGCTCATATGGGTTTCGTTACTTTGGGTATTTTCGTATTATTCCCAATTGTTGCAAATACTGGAAGCACTGAAGGCTCATTAATGGGCTTGCAGGGCGGCATGATGCAAATGATCTCGCATGGTTTTATATCTGGTGCGATGTTCCTTTGTATTGGTGTTTTATATGATCGTATGCACACTCGTGAAATCAGCGCTTACGGTGGTGTATCGAATAAAATGCCATGGTTTGCCGGCTTCTTCGTTTTGTTCGCAATGGCGAATACAGGTCTACCAGGTACTTCAGGTTTTGTCGGTGAGTTCATGGTTATCCTCACTAGCTTTAAAGCGAATTTCTGGATTGCATTCTTGGCGTCTACAACACTTATAGTTGGTGCGGCTTATACATTGTGGTTAGTAAAACGAGTGATATTTGGTGCAGTTGCAAATGATAATGTTGCAGCACTTACAGATATCAATAGACGTGAAACCTTTATCTTAGCAACACTCGCATTCTTCGTAATTTTGGTCGGCCTTTGGCCACAACCTTTAATACATGTGATGAATGATTCTTTGGTGCATGTCATCGAGCAAGCGACAACCAGTAAGTTGGTGGGACAGTAATATGCTAATTTCAACAATCATTGGTGCATCTCTTATACCAATGCAGTTCGCGGTCCCTAATTTCGCGCCGGCTACACCTGAAATATTTTTGTTAGTTGCTACAGGTTTGGTGCTATTAATTGATCTGTTCTTAAAAGACTCGCAACGTTTTATTACTTACGCTCTTTCTCAGGCAACCTTATTGATTACTGCAGGATTAGTTATCGCAGGTTTTAATGACATCTATATGGCTGAAGCGATGCAGGTGACAGGTAAAGCCAGCATCACCACCTTCAGTGAAATGTTTGTGCTTGATCCGATGGCCCAAGTTTTGAAAGTTGCAGTGCTACTAATTACCGCTGGTGTATTCGTCTACTCACGACCTTATTTATTCTCACGCCAAATGTATAAAGGTGAATATTTCACTCTAGGACTGTTCGCCGTATTAGGTATGATGATAATGATTTCAGCGAAAACTATGCTGTTAATCTATCTTGGTTTAGAGCTTCTATCACTAGCAATGTACGCGATGGTCGCTTTTCGTCGCGATGACGGCAAAGCATCAGAAGCTGCCATGAAATACTTTGTGCTAGGCGCAATTGCATCAGGCATGTTGCTTTACGGTATGTCGATTATTTATGGCGTATCAGGCAGTTTACATATTGATCACATATCCGCATATATGCGTACCCATGAAGTGATGCAAAACATCGGTTTATTGCTCGGTCTTTCATTTGTCATTGTAGGACTTGGTTTCAAACTCGGTGTCGTGCCTTTCCAGATGTGGATTCCTGATGTGTATGACGGTTCGCCAACTGCGGTGACTTTATTCTTAGGAACGGCGCCTAAAATCGCAGCTTTCGCAATGATTATGCGTCTACTCGTTGAAGGTTTAGGCGAGATGGTCCAAGGCTGGCAACAGATACTTTCTATATTGGCGGCGTTGTCGTTCATTATTGGAAACGTGGTAGCGATTGCACAAACAAATATTAAACGCATGTTGGCGTATTCGACAATCTCACACATGGGCTTTGTGCTGTTAGGCATTATCGCTGGCAGTGAAATGGGTTATGCCGCGTCGATGTTCTACATAATCACTTACGCGATTATTGCGATGGGTGCTTTCGGTATTATTATTTTACTCAGCCGAAATGGTTATGAAGCAGATCAACTAAATGATCTCAAAGGCCTAAGCACGCGCCACCCTTGGTATGCCTTTATGATGATGCTATTCATGTTCTCAATGGCAGGCGTTCCACCTACAGTTGGTTTCTACGCTAAGTTATCCGTTATTCAAGCTGTTGTATCAGCAGATATGGTTTGGTTAGCAGTAATTGCGGTAGTGATGTCAGTTGTAGGCGCTTACTACTACTTACGCGCTATCAAACTAATGTACTTCGATCAGCCAGATGAAATAGATTCTAATGGTGATGCATTAGTGCCAGCAACTGCAGGACTAGACTTCAGAGTATTGATCAGCGTAAATGGCCTATCGGTAATCGCATTAGGTCTATTGCCAGGTGCGTTGATGTCTTTGTGTGTGATGGCGATTCAAACGAGTTTGTAGATAAAGTTATTCAAAAAAAAGACACCCCCCCATCTTTTTGACACTTTCTAAGAAAGTAGCAAAAAGATGGGGGGGTGTCTTTTTTTATGTTCTTTATTTGTGTTTAAAGTATTAGAGCTAGATATTAAGTCTTAATCCCTAAAGGCTTTATCAAAATCTTTGAATTGCGTTGAAAGTTATATAAAGCTTTTTTCTGTTCTGGTAAATCTTCAACTTCACCTACCTCAAATCCACGTTCTTTAAACCAATCAATTGATTGAGTGGTTAGCACCAAGATGTTTCTTAAGCTTTGCTTTAAACCTTTTTGGCTGATGTGCCTTAGCAATCTGTCACCTCTTGCACCACCTTTGTAATCTGCATGCACAGCAAGACAGGCGAGTTCGCCGGTTTCGTTGTCTGAGTTCGTATAGAGTGCCGCACAAGCGATAATTTTTTCATCGCGCTCGATCACAATGAAGTTTTCAATTTCAATTTCGAGTTGCTCACGTGAGCGCTTAATCAAAATACCTTTAGCTTCTAATGGCTCGATTAATTCGATAATGCCGCTGACATCATCAATGATTGCTGGACGAATATTCTCGTATTGGCTGGCGTTAAACATAGTGCCGATTCCATCGCGTGTGTATAGCTCTAGCAACAAACCGTCGGTGGTTTCGGTGCTGATTAAATGAACGCGTTCGACGCCATCTTGCATTGCAGTTTTGATGTGATTGAGTAATTTAGATTGCAACGGATGGCTTTCAATAAACCCATCTAAATCTTGAAGATCAATATCTAAAGTGTCGGTTGCAGCGTCAGCATGTACAAAAATCAGTTTGTCGGCTTTTAATGATTTAGCTGCAAAACTTGCGACATCTTCATAACGCAAATTGAACGCTTCGCCCGAAGGTGAAAAACCTAATGACGATAACAATACGATACTGCCTGCATCAGTAAGTTGCTTGATAAGTTTGGCGTTGATCTTACGCACCGTACCTGTATGTTGGTAATCGGTGCCGTTATGGATGCCTAGCGGTTGAGCTGTAATGAAGTTACCTGACAATACGCCGAGACTTTCATTGATCACAGGAGGCGTGCTTAAAGCATGACTTAGTTGATTCTCGATCTCAACACGTAAAGCACCAATAGCTTCTTTAGCTACTTGTAACGTCACATCATCAGAGATACGCATATCATCGACGACTTGAATTTTGTGGTTTAACTTCTTTAAGTTTGTATCAATCTGAGGGCGTGCGCCATGCACCAAAACTACCTGAGTACCAAGTGCAGATAAAATTGCGATATCTTGAATCAACTGAGAGAATTCTGCGCATTCAATTACCTCGCCGGCAAAAGCGATGACAAAAACTTTGCCACGATGTTTATCTATATAAGGTGCGGCTTCTCTAAAGAAGTCGATACGCGAATTATTCATAATTTGATACTGTCTTCTTGCTCGTTTGTATTAGATTGTTATTTGCCTAGTTAACAAACGTCGCTAAACAACAGCGACATAATTGAATTCTACGTTTTAAAAGACAAAACGCGAAGTTCATTAAAAGTAGGGGGGTGTCAATTTATGATACCCCAACCTATTAAAACCCATCAAACGCACTCTTTATCCAATCTATATTCATATCCTTGTCGCTATTATCGCCTTCTACTGCAACTACGTCAAAACGCATAGACGACTGGGGTGCATTTTGTTGTTGATACGCCAGTGCTGCTTTAATAATTCGTTGTTGTTTCTTCGATGTAACACTTGCTGCAGCGCCACCAAAATCTTGATTTTTGCGATATCTTACCTCAACAAAAATCAGCGTCTCCGTATCGTTTTTATCACGCATGATCAAATCAACTTCACCAGCTCGGGTAGCGAAATTCTTTTCTAATAAAATCAGACTGTGTTTTTGTAAGTAAGAACAGGCGAGTGCTTCCGCTTTATCGCCTTGAATTTTTTTTTTGGATTGTGAAGAAGCTTTATTTTTACCCTTTATTTTGAATGATTTGAGTTTTTCAAATAATGATAACTGTCGTCCTGACATGATCTACTTATTGATCTTTATTGATTTTCTTTTTAATGTTCTCGTAGAGTAATCCAACACTAGGATCTTTCTTTTCAGTTTTCTTAACTACACTCTTAACAACAGGTGGCTTTACTGCAGGTGTTTTAGGGGGCGTTTTTTTCACGACAGGACTATTAACAATTGGACGTTTTACAACGGTGCTTTTTATGACAAGTTTTGGTGCATCAGTACTATAAGGCGTTACCGTCGTCGTCGGTGCAGCGTTTAATAAATCGAGCGCCTTAATCATTCCTGGGTGATTTGTATTATTCTGAATCCAGCTACCTAAATCACCACGTAAGGTTTGTCTTTTACTCGCTGGACCGTTATCCGCAATGCGCGATAACTGCGCCAAGCTCAACCAGTTTTTAACAATCGGATGGCTTATACCATTTTTCGCTTCCTCTAATTGAAACGCGGGTATTTGTTTTGCATGTCCCCAAATTCGATCGTGATTGAGCGTCACCAAATACGACTCTTGCAAGGTTGGTTCTTGTAAAACCAACTCTTGTACTAGTGAGAGTTTATCGCCACTGCCTTGCGCCGCAGCCATACGCGTAGCTAATACTTTCTTACCTAATTCAGCTGGAATATCATTAACCCGTTGAGGCAGAATTCTTAACGTCTCACGGTGGTTTCTATCATTCAGCGCCAGCTGTGCTTGCACTAAACGAAAACGTGTTTTGTTCTCATTGTTTAATTGAGAAAAGTCTAATGGCGCTAAATAACGCTGTGTAAGCGGTAGGTCTTTTACTAGAGAAGCCAATTCAGCCGCCTGTAAAATTAATCTTTCACGTTCAGGTGAGCGATAATTTTGTGCTGCTGCAAAATAAGCAGCTGCCGCATCACGCCTTTTACCTGCTGCTAAAAATTGATTTGCTAGTGCGATGTCAGCACCAACCGTGGGCGTAGAATTAGAAGATCCGGCTGGAGGCAATTGCGGTACAATATCTGATATTGAAGTACAGCCACCCAACGAAAGTAAGACTATTATCGTTGTGATGCTTGTAACAAAAGGTGAGTTTACTGAGGTCAATCTAGCTTTCATGCTGCTTCCATTCTTTATGCGTAACAAATAATCAATCCAATCAAGAATATACCATTAATGACTACAAAAAATACAGCGGGCAAGACAGGCACTTTATATATCGTTGCTACGCCGATAGGTAATTTAGGTGATATCACGCAGCGCGCGATTGAAACTTTAAAAAAAGTCGATAAGATTTGTGCTGAAGACACCCGTAACACCCGTAAATTATTAACGCACTTTGGTATTTCAGGCGACTTACAAGCGTTGCATGATCACAACGAGAAAAATCGAATCGAACAAATAAAAGGCTGGTTAGATGCTGGCGAAAATATTGCCTTAGTCAGTGATGCAGGAACACCTTTAATTAGTGACCCTGGTTATCATTTGGTGAATCAATTAGGTGGCGATGGTTCTGGAAATGAAAACGATAATGATAGCGGTTATCGCATTGAACCAATTCCCGGCGCTAGCGCAATAATTACCGCCTTATCAATCGCAGGCTTACCCACAGACCGTTTTACCTTCGAAGGTTTTTTACCTGCCAAGTCAGTTGGTCGAAATAAAGTTCTGCAAGCTAATGCGTTAGAACCGCGCACCCAAGTCTATTACGAATCCAGCCATCGTATTTCAGTCACCATCAGCGCAATGCTAGAAATCTACGGTGCAGAACGCAAAGTGGTGTTGGCACGAGAACTTACCAAACTGTATGAGCAAATCTTCCGTGGTAGTTTAAACGGTTTGAATGACTGGATAAATGCCGACCCAATGCATCAAAAAGGCGAATTCGTATTAATGCTAGAAGGCCATATCGAAGAAACAGACAGCGATGCATTACAACGCACTAGCGAAGAGCTACTCACCATACTGCTGGACGAATTACCCGTAAAACAAGCCGCCAGCATTGCTTCAAAAATTACTGGGCGGAAGAAGAATGAATTGTATCGTTTAGCTATGTCACTCAAAAGTAAATAACATAAACTATATCCCGATAAACTACTTAACTACATCATTAGTGGGGTTATATCTCATCAACTCTTAAAGCATAATAATATTTATAAAAAACTGCACTATAGTAAATAAAAGCTCAAAAAATGGGAGGTTTTTTTAAATAAAAATAGAGAATAAAATAAGTAAAACTTAAGGAAAAAAGCGCTTAAAAACTTTATTGTTACATTTGAGATTATGAATAATTTTAAAAATGTGGATACTAATAAACCAAGAGTAAAGTAAATGAAAACAAAAATGAGAAAACTACGTGCAATTGGTGTTCCAGTTAATGACTACTTCGTTTCTGATTTTGTTGATATCCCTGAATTTAAATATAATAAAATCCCACTAGATAAGGTTACTAAAGACAAGGATGGTTTTTACTTACAACTAGACAACGAAGATCATCCAGAATATTTTATTGCACGAAATGCCGCCGATGCACCTAAATCGGGTGGCAACACCACCAACGCATTCTTAGGTTTAGTCGCACTCTATGCAGCGACTGATACTGATCTGCAATTTAAAGTGATATTGCCCGATGATAAATCTTCAATCGCACAACGAGAAATTGACCAGCACATATACAACGACGTAAATATAGTTCAGATACACACGCCAATTTGGGGTCCAAGAGAATGCTATAACGGCATGGCGCACGGGCGTACCTATTTACTCGTATCACCACACCCACCTATTGATTCACTAGACGCAGAAATTAGAGGTCAATTTAAGGTAGCCAACGATATACCCATCCTTACTCCTGGATATCTGAATAGTTATCTAGGCCCGCAGGTTATCATTCCGACTGGTATTGGTTTTGAATCAATCAAGCCACGTGTCGGCAATAACGATGTTATCGTATGTTTGAATGATGATGAATTAGTAGAAAAGTTTGGTACGCCGATTCTCCCTGATGAAAGTTCAGATGACGTATTACGCAATATCACTAATAGATTTACCCGTAATCACAATCCTCATATGGATCCGAGCATGACTTTTGCTTTGGGGTTCTCCACCGGTGGTTCGCTGACCTGTTACCAATATGAAAATAAACAATATCTCATTCACTTACCGTTAGATATTGAAGAATCAACAAGAATTGCGGCCTCATTTGACGACCCTAAAGTAAGCGCGAAACACAACGGTTTGTTTGGTGTTGGTCGTGGTGATGCCCGTATTACTGGCCATTTATTTTACCCATACTTTGTTGAAGTCATGAAAGACGGCTTGAAAGCAGCAATCGCCGCATCTGAATTAGGTGCCGCACTGTCTGCACTGATGCATCATTCACAATATTCTAATATTACAAGCTTTAAACCAGAAGCTCTGCAACAACTAGTTAAAGATTGTGTAGACAAGGTTGAATCTAATCAATCGAAAGCGAGTAATCTGGGTGCTGACTAAAATAAATTATAATGATGTAAAAAGGTGAATTTGTACTAATTGTGGATAGCTATGCAGAACAAAGTGATGATAATTTAATAGAATGCTTTAGTACTGATTTGTTGAATATACTTCTGGATGAATTAGCTGTAAAAAAGCCGCTAGTATTGCAGCGAAAATAACGGTACGTAAGAAAAATGTGATCTATCGATTAGCTATGACATTTAAAAACTAAAAAAAGACCAGCTAATAAACGGAGAAAATTAGCTGGTCAGGAGTTAAACTGTTAAAAACATTACTTCGTGGAATCAATAAAAAGAAAGTGTGTAGGTTTTATCGAACACACACCCATACTTTTAGCTTGTTTTAAGGAAAAGGTGTTTTGTTCGTAGTCATTTAAATTTATTTAGAACCAATCATTTGCTTTGCCAATGTATCCATCATTACGCCCGCACCATTCAAAGACCATCCTCCGTCCACGGGTAACACTACTCCACTTATGTAGCTTGCTTGTGATGATGATAAAAACATCGCGGTATTTGCAATGTCTTCAGTAGAACCTAATCTTTGTAGTGGTACTGAGTCTTTCACTGCTTCGACAAGGTCTGGAGTAGGAGCAAGTCTTGTCATACCTTCGGTGTCTTGAATTGGTCCAGGTACAATTGAATTAACACGAATGTTCTCAGAACCCCATTCCATTGCTAAGGTGCGTGTCAGCATATCGACTCCTGCTTTAGCGGCACACACATGAGATTGTAGTTGCATTGGCACAAAGGCTTGTGGTGCTGAAATATTAATTACCGATGCGCCAGGTTTTTTAAGATGAGGGTAGGCCGCACGTAATACGTGGTAACTCCCCAAGAGATCAATATCAATCACTGATTTAAAAGCATTGGGTGACATATCAGTAGCAAGTGCAGGAAAGTTGCCCGCTGCTCCGGATATTAATACATCTAACTTTCCAAATTGTTTAGTTGTCTCAGCAAACGCATTCTCTACGGCTTCATAATCACGTACATCTGCGGCAAAGCCCATACTTTTACCACCATAACTGCTAAGTTTTTCAACTGCGGTATCGACCTTGTCTTGCGAGCGACTCATCACGATTACATTGCCACCGTTTATGGCAAAGTTTTCGGCAATACCAAAATTGATACCACTGGTGCCGCCTGCGACGAAGATGGTTTTATCATTAAATTTGAATGGACTGGTCAAAACATCTGACATGAGGAATGGTTTCCTTGAAGCTGTTATTGGAGGTGTTGGAGTTAATCTTTAAAAACTATACACCGCCTGAAGAGTCTATCGACAGGCGGATTTTTATAGATAATTTTCTAACTAGCTTTTTTAAGCTTGGCTCTTGATTTTTTAAAAGCAACTCGAATCAATTCAGACTCATCAAAATCATCTACGTTGATAATTTCCATTACATCACTGTTATGTTGATTTAATTGCTGCGCTTGTTCTTTATTAATCACACCTTTCTCAAGTGCTGCATCTAACAAAGCTTGGCCAGATATTTTAGGTAAAGTTCCAGACTTGATCGCTGCTTTTAATATTTTCTGTAGTGGTTTTAACTTAAGACTATCTAGAAATACCTGATTCGCTATAGCTAATGGGTTTAACTCTTCAAGCTCCATATATAAGCCTGATGTTAATCTGTCTCTAGAAGCATTATCGTTACTAATTACATCAACCACGTCTTTTTCAAGATTATCCGAAGGCGCAATAAAACGATTACCAATCGGGAATGCAGCGGTATTCAATACAAATGCAATGGCACGATTCGGGAAGTTAGCGGTTAGCTCATCAAATGCTATTTGAAATTCATGCAATAGATGATCTAGAGACCATTGTACAATCGGCCATTCTTCTTCATTGTAGCTGGTGTCTTTATGATGCTTAAGAACCATGCTGGCGAGGTAAAGTGTCGAAAGTAAGTCACCTAATCGTGCCGATAAATTCTCTTTGAATTTCAATTTTGCGCCTAAACTCAGCATAGATAAATCGGCTGCTAAAGCAAATACGCCACTTAAACGGTTTATATCAGAATAGTATGGATCACAGTTTTTATTTTCATTGATACTGCTACCTGCAAAACCTAAACCATGCACAAATGATCGGGTGAAATTACCTACGCTGTAGCCAATATGCGAGCTTAGTGTTTTATCAAAAGCGGTGAGCGTTGCTTCGTTATCTTCTGCATGCGCCAGTTCCATCTCTTCAAGAACATAAGGATGAGAGCGAATTGCACCTTGACCAAATATCATCAAGTTACGCGTTAGAATATTTGCGCCTTCGACAGTAATCGCCACAGGAACAGATTCATATAGTGATGCGATATAGTTGCCAGGGCCTTTTATTACGGCCTTACCTGCATGAATATCCATTGCGTCAATGACACATTGTCGTGCCATTTCTGTACAGTGATATTTCAAGATTGCTGATGGCACGCTAGGTTTGTTGCCATCATCAATAGATTGAATCGTTTGAATACTTGCAGCTTCGATAATGTATGTAAGACCAGCCATGCGTGCTAGTGGTTTCTGCACACCTTCAAACTGGGCAATGTTTACGCCAAACTGACTGCGTAAATTAGCATAAGCGCTCGTACCTAAAGTACAACGCTTACTAATTACTGCAGAGGTCGTAGGTAAAGTTACCGCGCGACCTACCGATAAACAGTTAACCAGCATGCGCCAGCCTTTACCTGCCATTTCTTGGCCGCCAATAATTGAATCTAAAGGTACGAAAATACCATCACCTTTGAGTGGACCGTTTAAGAAGGCGTCTCCTATCGGTAAATGTCTGCGACCAATTTCTAAACCTTTAGTAGAGCGAGGAATAAGTGCACAAGTGATTCCGTAGTCTTCTGTGTCGCCAATTAATCCATCCGGGTCTTGTAAGCGGAAAGCTAGACCAATCAATGTAGCAATTGGTGCTAAGGTTATATAGCGTTTAGAAAAAGTGAGTTTAATTCCTAGTACTTCTTTACCTTTGTGTTTGCCCATGCAAACCACGCCAGTATCAGAAATTGAAGTGGCATCTGATCCTGCTGTTGGGCTTGTTAAAGCAAAACAAGGTATTTCCTGACCACTGGCTAAACGTGGTAAATAATAATCTTTTTGGTCTTCAGTGCCATATTTAAGCAGTAATTCCCCAGGGCCTAATGAGTTTGGTACGCCTACTAGATAACTAATGCCGCTGCCTGTGTTGCTTAATTTAAGTAAAACTTTTGCTTGAGCAACAGCAGAGAATTCAAGACCTCCATATTTCTTTGGGATAATCATTCCCAAGAAACCATGATCAAGTACATATTGAACTATGTGCTCAGGAATGATGCTCCAATCATGGTTTATTTTCCATGAGTCTGACATTCTCGAGAGTTCGTTTACTGGGCCGTCTAAGAATGCTTGTTCTTCGGCATTTACTTCAGGTTTAGCCGCACTGAGTAAATTACTCCACTGTGGTTTGCCACTAAATATTTCTCCATCCCACCAAACTGTTCCGGCATCAATCGCTTCTTGTTCTGTTTCAGAAATTGGAGGTAAAATTTTACGAACCATCGAAAGCATTGGTGCTGATACTAATTTAGAGCGGACGCTTGGAATTGAAAAGAGCAATGTGACTGCCGTCACAATTGCAAATAGAAGGGTCAAAATTACGCTTGCACCACTAAATAATGAAATAAGCGTTAATGCGCCAGCAAAAATACTAGCAAACATCACTTTGTCACCGCGATAGGCAAGTGCCACTAAACCTGGGATAGCAATAAGAAGAAGTAATAGATTTAACATGTGAATGTCCTAATTTAATTATGAGATATGTCGAATAGTGTTTAGTATTTACTTACTATTTGTTGAGTAGTACTTACTTTTAACCTTAATTTTTCTATGTCATACTTTCGTTTGATGTATTTGAAGTTGATGCCGCTCTTACAAAAATAGAGCGATCGTTCGTTTTTAATTAAAGACTAAAGTATACTTATTGTCAAATACATATTGATTAACTGTTATTAAAGGTTTTACGTGTCAGTAATTGCTCCACAAGAAGAACATCAACATATTTTTAATTCTTTTAAAGGATATGAACAAAGCTTTGAATATAAAGGTGATCGTTTGTATTCAATGATTTTTGAAAGAAATAAAGAGAGGATCAAAGTCAGTAAAGAGAAGTTTGCAGTAAAGAACTTACAAAAAATCTTTAATGCGACCTTCTTGATAAGCCCAAAGATTGGTTTTGAAGCGATGTCACTTCGTGATTTATCTGCTGAAACTGGCCTTAGTATGGGTGGACTTTATTCTAGTATTTCAAGTAAAGAAGCGATTGCAGTTATTGTAAAAGATGTGGTTGCTGTGATTTGTGGTGAGATTGTTGAATTGTCTCGCAAACAAGAAGATCCTGTTGAGGCTCTGCAAACATTGGTTCGTGGGTATTTGTATTCATCCACTTTAATGCAACCGTGGTTTAACTTTTTGTATTTTGAAACCAAAAGCTTGCCGCATTTAGAACAAGTAGCATCTAAACAGTTAGAGTTAGATCAAGCTCATGCTTTAGCGGATGTACTTAGACGCTTAAATCCAACAGCGCTTGTTGATCTTGATTTCGTCGCGGCGATGGCCTTATCGTTAATCCAAGAACGTTATGTTAAGGCTTGGAAATATCCTCAATACACAACGACTATTGATAAATATGCCGATGACTGTCTGGCGTTAATTTATAAATCCATAGATTATAAAGCTAGTTAATTCTTCTTTCTAACACATAGCTATCCCAAAATCGCTTTGCTACAATGCGCGCGTGAGTTGACCGAGCAATCGCGGTTTGTCGCTTCGGCGCAAATCGAGGAAAGTCCGGGCTCCGCAGGGTAGGACGCCAGATAACGTCTGGGCAGCGCGAGCTGACGGCTAGTGCAGCAGAGAGGAGACCGCCAGGTTAGCTTCGGTTAATTTGGTAAGGGTGAAAGGGTGCGGTAAGAGCGCACCGCACAGTTGGTAACAACTTGTGGCAAGGTAAACCCCGTCCGGAGCAAGATCAAATAGGGATGCAATAGGTGTGTACCCGCACTGTATCCGGGTAGATCGCTTGAGGTGTGCGGCAACGCATTATCCAGATGAATGATTGTTCACGACAGAACCCGGCTTATAGGTCAACTCACACTTTTTAATACCTTTACTCTTCATGTTGCTTTCTATTATTAGTCTATTAACAGAAAATAGATAAGCCTAGATGCTTTAAAAACTATTGGAGAGTAGCTTCAACTATCCGAAGAGATGGGTTGATTCTTCATGAAAGCAAGAACCACAAAAAAGGTGGGAGGTGTCTTTCTATTCACTCATTTAATGATTTCTTCATCGGCTTTTCGTCATAGGATTTCTCGATTCTGCTTATTTATTAAGCAAAAGCGAACAAAAGAAGTACATTCTTAAAGTATATTGTCAAATTCAATCCTTATCCTTTTCATTTAAATTGCTAACTTTTTGTGCCTCAGCTTATTTCTCGTCATTTGCTCTAACTGCTTGTCTTTTAAAGATGTTTTTACACTAAACAATGCTTGTTTTGTGGTTAATAAGTGGTAATATGAGATAAAATGTGGTTTTTTGTGGAATAAAGTGGTTTTTAATAATCTAAATTTTCCTTAAACAGTTAAATAAGGCTCAACGAAACGTGTTCAGAGGAATTTCAAGTCTAAATGTTGATACTAAAGGGCGTATAGCTGTGCCTACTAAGTATCGAGACGTGATTAATTCTGATCATCATGGTGAGATGATATTGACTGTAGATCATGAAGAGCGTTGCTTGGTTCTGTACCCGATGACTAAATGGGTTGATACAGAGCATAAACTAATGAGTCTGCCGAATTTATCTGGCGCAGTGCGTGGCATGAAGCGTTTGATTTTAGGTCATGCTTCTGAAGTTGAAATGGATGGTCAAGGTCGATTGATGTTAGCAGGCCCGTTAAGAGACTATGCCCAGATGGGTAAAAAAATTGTGCTTGTAGGGCAGGGCGATAAGTTTGAATTGTGGGATGAAGAATCGTGGAACGTGGGTCGTGAGGGTATGCGAGAAGCAGCGCCTATCAATATCCAAAACGACGAGTCTTTAAAGGGGTTATCCATATAGTGATTTTTTATATGGTGTCTTTCAATCTAGTGGCTAATATTTTATGTCCAATCAATTCAAACACGAAACAGTCTTACTCAGTGAAGCGGTTGCTGCTTTAGCAATAAAGAGTAACGGCGTCTATATAGATGCCACTTTCGGTCGAGGAGGTCACTCGGCAGAAATTTTAAAGCAACTAGGTCCTGATGGACTCCTGTTGTTAATAGATAAAGATCCGCTTGCCATTGCTCATGCGAAGGAAAGCTACAAAGATGATAAGCGGATATTTGTATGGCAAGGGTCTTTTAAAGATTTCCCCGATGCTCTGCAGGAAGCAGGTGTCGAGAAAGCTGATGGACTTTTGTTGGACTTAGGTGTGTCTTCACCCCAGTTGGATGACGCATCACGTGGTTTTAGTTTTATGCGTGATGGTGAACTCGATATGCGAATGAATCCCGATGAGGGTTTGAGTGCTGCCGAGTGGCTTAGTAAAGCTTCCGATGAAGAGATTGCCAATGTCTTATACCAATACGGTGACGAAAGATTCTCTCGCAGAATCGGGCGCACAATAGTGGAGAAAAGAGCGGAAACCCCAATCAGTACAACCTTGCAGTTGGCTGAGATTATCGCTTCTTGTATCCCGATGAAAATTCAAAGAAAAGAACTGGGAAAACACCCAGCGACGAGAAGCTTTCAGGCGATTCGGATTTTTATTAACCGTGAGCTTGATGATTTAATTGATTGTTTGGATAACTCGAAAGAGTTTTTAGCAAATAAAGGAAGATTGGTCGTGATTAGTTTTCATTCTCTGGAAGATAGGATCGTAAAGCGATTCATAAAGGCTCAATCAAGCCCGCCGCAGATACCACGTGGAATACCTATTATGGAAAGTGAATTTGATAAACCAATATTCAAATCTGTGGGTAAGGCGATTAAGCCAACTAGAGATGAAGTTCAAGTTAATACCAGATCACGCAGTGCAATTATGCGTATTGGAGAGAGGCAATGAGTGTTGAAACTAGTATGGATGCTTTGTCATCAGGAGAGATTTCCCAGGTGAAGAAGGATGAATTGACTGTTGATTCTGTAATCAATTGGCAACTGCCATTGCTAGCAATTTTGTTCGTTTCTGTTGTGTTCGTCTCTATTAAAACAGTCGTTCATCGTCATGAATCAAGAACAGCTTATGTGAAGCTGCAGACGCTTGAAAAAGAAAGAGATAAATTAGCTGCGCAATGGAGTCGTTTGAAGTTAGAACAGGCGACTACTTTGAATCAAGTGCGAGTAGAACAATATGCGCGTTGGGATTTGAATATGAAAATGCCAAAAGCTTCAGAGAAAATGATTATTCAAGAGCCAGCAAGTGCAGGTGTTGCAGTTGCGAGCGAGGCTGGCAAAACTCATTCCGTTAAGGTTTCTGGTTCGGTGACTGGTAAAACATCTAAAGTGGCGTTAGGTAACTAGAACATGGCGAATTCCCGCGCAACAGCAAGAAACGCTAAACGAAGTACGGCGATATCGCCAGTATATCGTGGGCGTCGTTTTGCTCTGATGCTATTGCTTCTAGCGGGTATCAGTGTGTTGCTTGTGCGTGCAGCTTATTTAGAAACGTTTCAACAGGATTGGTTGAAAGCACAAGCAGGTAAGCGTCAATTAAGAACCCTTACTGTGCCACCATATCGCGGCATGATTACCGATCGAAACGGTGAGGCGCTTGCGATCAGTTCACCGGTTGCGTCTATCTATGTTGACCCTCGTAAATTAGCAGATGCAAAACGTGCATTGCAAAAAATCGCTTTGGAGGATAATGCGAACGGCGCCTTAGCAAAAGATAATCTTGAATTGCTAGATGCAAAGCTCAAAGGTGTGGAGCTAATACTAGAAATGAAAGAGGGATCGCTAGAGAAAAAATTAGCTTCTGTTTCTGCTAAGCGTTTTCATTATCTTGGTCGTCAGATTGAGCCAGAAAAAGCGCAAGAAATCGCAGATTTAAATATTCCTGCCTTAAATGTTAAGCGCGAATATCGCCGTTTTTATCCAATGGCAGAAACGACGTCCCACGTCGTTGGTTTTACTGATATTGATGACAATGGTATCGAAGGTGTTGAGCGCTCAATGAATGTTCGTTTAGCTGGTC
>JBALXO010000025.1:22916-29989 GCA_036960615.1 Cocleimonas sp.
AATCGTGCGGTTGTAGATACTTTCGAGCCAGGCTCGACGCTGAAGCCAATTACAATTGCTGCCGCTTTAGAGGCGCGAGCGATTGACTCCGATGTATCTATCGAGACATCACCAGGTAAATTTAAAGTGGGTAAAGTGACGATCAAAGATCCTAAAAATTATGGATCAATGACGCTGTCACGAATACTAGCCAAATCTAGCAATGTTGGCGCTAGTAAAATTGCCTTGCTGATGAAGTCTAGTGAGCATTGGAAGTTCTTAAATCGAGTGGGCTTCGGTCGCAAACCTGATGCAGGTTTCTTTAGTGAGGCTGAAGGCAAACTTCCTTATTACGATAAATGGGGTCGTGTTGATAGAGCGTCTCACGGTTACGGTTATGGTGTCTCTACTAGTCTGCTGCAAATGGCACATGCTTATACCGTGTTCGCTACTGAAGGTGTTTTGTATCCGGTAAGTATTTATAAGCAAGAAGCTCAGCCTTTAGGGCAGCGAGTTATGTCAGCAGAAAATGCTAATTCTGTATTGGGAATGATGCGTACTGTGGTGCAAAAAAATGCGACTGGTAAAAATGCTGCAATTGATGGTTATCATGTTGCAGGTAAAACAGGTACGGCATATAAACTGATTAAAAACCGTTACAGTAAAGATCATTTAATTGTGAGCTTTGTTGGTATGGCGCCAGCAACTAATCCGCGTTTTGTGGTTGCAGTAATGATTGATGAGCCAAAAGTTGAAAATGCTAGTGGTGGTCGTTTGGCGGCTCCTTTATTTGCAAAGATCATGGCGAATACCTTGCGCATTATGGATGTAGCGCCAGATGCGTTACCTGAAATTAAGCAGGCTAAGCCAGCTAAAATTAAGGAATCATTAAAAGCTAATAACACTAAGTCAAAAAATAAAGAAGTTACTCAACAGAAAGTATTACCAAAGAAAGCTGTTTCAATGGTTGATCTGGGTGATAACACATGATGCTTTCCCTGTTACTCAAGGGCGTTGTTCCTATCTCTGTTGAGCAAGATTGCGAAATCACCTCGTTGACGATCGATAGTCGAGATGTCGTAAAAGGCTCATTGTTTGTGGCTTTAAAAGGCACTCAGCAACACGGTTTGAATTATGCATCGTCAGTTGCTGAAAAAGGAGCTGCTGCCATTATTTGGGAGTCAGACGTAAATACCCAAACGCAAAATTTAGAGTTGCCTCAAATTGAAGTTAATGATTTGCGTGATAATTTAGGTGAAATTGCTAATCGTTTTTATAGTTCTCCAAGTCAATCCTTAAATGTAATCGGAATAACTGGCACTGATGGTAAAACCAGTGTCAGCCATTTCATTGCACAATCTTTAAATAATTGCGCTGTTATGGGTACTTTGGGAATAGGTTTGTTAAGTGATTTGCAAACAGCGACTCATACGACGCCTGATGTAATCACCACGCACAAGAATATTGCCACAATGGAGTTACAGCAGATTAAATCTGTTGCGATGGAAGTTTCATCTCACGCGCTTGATCAAGGTCGAGTTGCTGGCGTTAATTTTGATGTGGCGGTGCTGACTAATTTGACGCGCGACCATTTGGATTATCACGGTACGGTTGAAGCCTATGCTGAAGCTAAGGCTAAGCTGTTTGCTTGGTCGGACTTAAAAGCATTGGTACTGAATTTGGATGACGAGTTCGGAGTAGAAATGGCTCAAAAGTGGGGGTGTGTCTTTAATAATGCTTCTACTACCGCTTATCAAACACAAATTATCGGTTACGGTGTCGGTTCTATTGCTGATTACCCTGCTAATTCATTAGTCGCGGTAAATGCTGAATTCAATAGTTCTGGCTTGTCTGCGCAAATCCATTTTGATGGCCAAGTAGCTGAGTTGAAAGCGTCTGTTTTAGGTCGTTTTAATCTGAGTAACTTACTTGCGGCGCTGGGCGCAATTTTGGCGCTAGGTGATTCGCTGCAAAATGCGGTTACAGAATTAAATAAAGTACACACGGTTGCAGGTCGAATTGAAAAGGTTTCTGATGCTGATGTACTTGCTGTGGTTGATTATGCACATACACCAAATGCTTTAGAAACGGTGCTTAAAGCGCTACGCGAACATACGCAAAATCAACTGATTTGTGTGTTTGGTTGTGGTGGTGATCGCGATGCAGGTAAGCGTCCATTAATGGCGAAAATTGCTGAAGCGAATTCGGATGTGGTGATTGTTACAGATGACAATCCACGTTCTGAAGATCCTCAAATAATCATGAAAGATATTGTTGCAGGATTTATTTATCCAGCAAAAGCGACTGTTGAGTACGATCGTGCAACTGCGATTCGTCTTGCGTTAAAACAAGCAAGCTCTGGCGATACCGTTTTAATCGCTGGCAAAGGTCATGAGAATTATCAGATTCTAGCTTCTGGCACGATTGATTTTAGTGATCGCG
The DNA here is from genome assembly GCA_036960615.1 of Cocleimonas sp. GTDB lineage: Bacteria > Pseudomonadota > Gammaproteobacteria > Thiotrichales > Thiotrichaceae > Cocleimonas. The sequence continues at coordinate 25,338 of JBALXO010000025.1, forward strand.
AAGAGGCGAATAAGGCTTTGCAGGAGTTGGCAGCATGATCGCTTCTGATAACAATATGTCATCAATTCCTAATGGCTTTTTAACGCTGAATGAAATATGCCAAAAAGTAGGGGGGTGTCTTTTTAATGCACCTAACGAGCATTTAGCAATGGATTCAGTAGCGACTGATTCGCGTTTAGTTAAAGCAGATCAGCTATTCATCGCAATCAAAGGCGAACGTTTTGATGCGCATGATTTTGTTACTGACTTGGTTGGCAAAGCAGGCGCAGCATTAGTGAGCAAAAAGATTGATTGCGATCTTCCGCAAATAGTCGTTGAAGATACTTTGCAGGCATTAGCTGATTTAGCAGGTGCTTGGCGCAAGCAATTCACAAAACCATTAATTGCTTTAACTGGCAGTAATGGCAAAACCACTTTAAAAGAAATGATTGCCGCGATTCTTTCGCTAAAAGGAAAAACATTAGCAACGCACGGCAATCTAAATAACGATATCGGCATGCCGTTAACTCTATTGCGTTTACGCGATGAGCACGACTTTGCTGTAATCGAAATGGGCGCAAACCACTTCGGTGAAATTGAATTTTTGACAAAAATTGCACAGCCCGATGTGGCTGTTTTAAACAATGCAGGAGCTGCACATCTGGAGGGATTTATTAATCTCGAAGGCGTAGCGAAAGCAAAAGGGGAAATTTTTATTGGGTTGGGGACTCAGGGAGTCGCCGTAATCAACGCAGACGATACGTTTGCAGATTATTGGAAGGACTCCAACTTGGACCGCGAGGTCATAGCGTTTGGCATTAACAATGAAGCAAAAATAAGCGGCCGCTTATTATCGGATGGGGGTCTGGTAATAAATAACGGTAGCACCGAGATTAGGGTTAATCTCAAGCTATTGGGTCGTCATAATGCAATGAATGCGCTTGCGGCAACGGCGGCTACCACCGCTTTGGGGATTGAACTTAAGACTATTGTCGAAGGTTTGGAAACCATGTTGCCAGTTAAGGGGCGATTAGCTCCGGTTACTGGCATTAATAACTCACAGATTCTAGATGATACGTATAACGCGAATCCAGACTCTGTCGTGGCGGCACTTACTGTGCTTGCGCAAAAGAAAAACACCGTATTTGTTTTAGGTGATTTAGGTGAACTTGGTGAGAATCCTGAAAAAGTGCACGAAAAAATCGGCGAAAAAGCAAAAGCGGTAGGTATAAACCATATGTATTGTTTGGGTGAGTACAGTGCGAAAGCCTGTGGCTCGTTTGGTACTAATGGTAAGAGTTTTAATGAAGTGAATGATTTGTTAGCTAGTTTGAAAAAAGATGTGAATGAAAGTTTGCCTGATAACGTAACGATTTTAGTTAAAGGTTCGCGTTTTATGAAAATGGAGCGTGTCGTTGAAGCGCTCTCTGCTGATTACAATGATCAGCTCGGAGAGACAGCTTAATGTTATTACATTTATTTGAATGGCTGTCGGAATTTAACTCCGCTTTTAATGTATTTCAATACTCGACATTCCGTACGATTTTAGCGGTATTAACAGCATTGGGGATCTCATTGTTGATGGGCCCGTGGATGATTAGAGCGTTAACCAATCTGAAAATGGGTCAACCCATTCGTGATGACGGGCCGCAATCTCATTTAGTAAAAGCAGGCACGCCAACTATGGGTGGCGCGCTAATTTTATTAGGTATCAGTGTTGCAACTTTGTTTTGGGCTGATTTGACTAATCATTACGTTTGGGTCGCTTTATTCGTCACCATCGGTTCTGGTTTTATTGGTGGATACGACGACTTTTTAAAGCTAAAAGAAAAAAGTAGTAAGGGCTTGGCTTCTCGTTGGAAGTATTTTGGATTGTCTCTAGTGGCTTTTATAGCGGTAACCTATTTGTACGTCGTCGCTAAAACACCAACAGAAACGACATTGTATTTTCCAGTGGTTAAAGAATGGTTTGTGGATCTGGGTTGGGTGTTTATTCCATGGAGCTACATAGTTATCGTTGGCACTAGCAACGCGGTCAACCTTACTGATGGTTTGGATGGCTTAGCGATTATGCCAACCATATTGGTAGCAGCGGCTTTAGGTGTATTTGTACTAGCCAGTGGTAATACCGAATTTTCTGGCTATCTGGGAATTCCGTATGTTGCAGGTGTAGGTGAAATTCTGATTTTCTGTGGAGCGATTTTTGGCGCTGGACTCGGATTTCTTTGGTTTAACACTTATCCAGCACAAGTATTTATGGGTGATGTGGGGGCTTTATCTTTAGGTGCTGCATTAGGCATCGTCGCGGTAATGGTGAGACAAGAATTAGTACTGTTCATTATGGGCGGTGTATTTGTGATGGAAGCGGTCTCTGTGATTTTACAGGTAGGTTCTTTCAAGCTCAGAGGAAAGAGAATTTTCCGTATGGCGCCGATACATCATCACTTTGAATTGAAAGGCTGGGCTGAACCAAAAGTGATTGTTCGTTTTTGGATTATCACGATTATTTTGGTGCTGATTGGATTGGCTACGCTAAAAGTAAGATAGAGAAAGTAGCAAAAAGATGGGGGTGTCATTTTAAATGCCTTTGTTACCGATTAAATGAATTTAGTAAATTAAAGAGAAGAGAACGTTAAATAGAAATGAACGCTCAACAAAACATTAGCAGAGTCGATAGCGTGAAAAACATCGACACAGTTATCGTAGGCTTAGGCACTACGGGGCTATCTGTTGCGCGTTATTTGTCGAATCAAAATCGTGAGTTTGCGGTGGTTGATAGTAGACAAACACCACCATGTGCGGATGAGCTTTTCTCTTTAAATGATAGCGATACAACACATCACTTTGGTGACTTCGATACGCCTTTATTAACGAATGCGAAGCAAATTGTGATCAACCCTGGAATTGCAGTAGCGACACCCGAAATTGTTGCAGCGAAACAAGCAGGAGTTGAAGTGTTGGGGGATATTGAATTGTTTTGTAGAGCAGTTTATTCAAACCCAACGACTCAGCCTGTAATAGCGATTACCGGATCTAACGGTAAAACTACCGTTACTACATTATTAGATTTAATGGCGAAAGAATCAGGTGTTGAAGTTGGAACTGGTGGAAATATTGGTACGCCAGCGTTAGATTTGTTGTCTGGTTTAGATAAAGAGCTTTTTATATTAGAGCTTTCTAGTTACCAACTAGAAACTACGCCTTCTTTGCAGACATTAGCGGCTGTTATTTTAAATCTATCTGAAGATCATTTAGATCGGTACGACAATGACCTCGAACAATATGCAGAAGCAAAAGCACTGATTTATAACAACTGTCAGCATGTGATTTATAACCGTGAGGATGAGTATTCGACACGTTTTGCCATTCTGACAGCAACTAATGAAAATACTGTGAGCTTCGGTTTAGATAAACCAAAAACAGGTCAATACGGATTACAAATTCAAAATAATATTGAGTGGCTTGCAAAAGGTGATGATTTGTTGATACCTGTTAGTGAAGTGAAACAGATAGGTAAACACAATATCGCAAACTCATTGGCAGCTTTAGCCTTGGGTGAAGTCGCAGGCTTGAAGATGTCATCGATGTTAAAAGTATTAAGTGAATTCGCTGGGATGGAACATCGCACTCAGTGGGTAAGCGAGCTAAACAAAGTTAATTTTTATAACGATTCAAAGGGTACGAATGTAGGGGCGACTTTATCCGCACTGTCTGGTCTGTCTGGGAAAACTGTATTAATTGCAGGTGGACAGGCCAAAGGTGCGGACTTTTTACCGCTACAAAGTGTCATTCTTGAAAAAGCGCGTGCGGTCGTATTGATCGGTGAAGACGCAGAAAAAATCTCAGCAGTTGTGGATGACTCAGTTCCACAAATGTTTGTAAATACCATGCAAGAAGCAGTAGAAAAAGCTTACGCATTTGCTGATAAAGAAGCGGGCGACAATGTGTTGTTATCACCTGCATGTGCGAGTTTCGATATGTACGAAAATTACATTAAGCGTGGTCAAGTTTTTATCGAATCAGTAAATAATTTAGAACAACAGTTACACAATAAATTACAAGATGGAGATCAGCATGCTTAAGCAACTCACTGCAGATTTCATGCCTTCTTGGAGTAGATACGTCGATCGTGGTTTATTGCTCAGCGTAATCCTGCTGATGGGACTCGGCTTGATAATGATGATGTCGGCATCTATTGCAGTTGCTGAAAAAAACTTTGGCAATATATATTTTTTCTTTAATCGTCAGCTTGTTTTCCTTTGTTTGGGACTTGTAGTTGCTTGTTTTGTTTATCGAATTAAGACGACGTTTTGGCAACATATGGGCGCAAAGCTACTTCCTGTAGTGATGATATTACTCGTTGCAGTACTTCTGCCAGTGATTGGCAAAGAAGTAAACGGCAGTCATCGTTGGATCAATCTTGGACCTGTGTCATTACAAGTATCTGAAATGGCTAAGCTGATTATGATTATGTATATGGCTGGTTATTTGGTTCGTCATGGTAAAGATTTAGCTTATTCGTCAAGCTATAAGCCTCTATTTATCCCATTAATAGTTCTGGGTGTTACAGACGGTTTGTTAATGCTAGAGCCTGATTTTGGCTCAGTTGTAGTGCTAACGGCTACGGGTATGGCAATGTTGTTTTTAGGCGGAGTCAAACTGACCCGTTTAGC
>JBALXO010000025.1:30089-36915 GCA_036960615.1 Cocleimonas sp.
GGCATAGTTCTTACCTTAGGTTTGTATGCTTGGTTAGTACAACGTGCCTTTGTAATCGGCTTTAGAGCAGATCGTGCGAAACTTAATTTTGCGGCTTACTTAGCATATGGCATTGGTTTCTGGATTGGTTTTCAAGTGTTGTTCCATATCGGTGTTAACTTAGCGTTGCTACCACCAAAAGGACTCACACTTCCATTGATTAGTTATGGCGGTAGTAGTCTGCTGGTAACGATTATGGCATTGGCATTGTTAATGCGTGTCCACCGAGATACACAAATTGCATTATTTGGCTTAAGCGATAAAGAAGCGCGCAAACTAAAGAATAAGATGTTTAAGCAAACCTCGAAAGCAAAAGCCAATCGTAAAAAAGCGTCAAGTGGGGCTAGTTATGCAAGATAGCTCTCTTGATATAAACGCCATGACTTCAATTAATATGGATAAGCAAGACTTAGGTCCTGTGTTGATTACTGCTGGCGGAACTGGTGGTCACGTTTATCCCGGCTTGGCAGTTGCTAAAGCTTTAATAGAACAGAATATTCCAGTGATATGGATGGGTACGCCAAAGGGTTTAGAAGCCAGAGTGATTCCAGAGGCTGGCATTGAAATGGTGTATTTATCAGTCAATGGATTGCGGGGGAAAGGTTTAACGACTTTATTAGCAGCACCATTGCAATTAGCCAAAGCTTTATTTCAATCGATAATGATTATGTTCAAAGTGAAACCTTCAGCAGTTCTTGGCATGGGTGGGTTTGTTGCAGGTCCTGGTGGATTGATAGCTGCTTTGATGGGCAAGCCGGTATTGATTCATGAGCAAAACGCTATCCCGGGTTTAACCAATAAACTATTGAGCAATTTTAGTAAGAAAATACTGGAAGGATTTCCAGGTACTTTCCCAGCATCCAATTCGAAGAAAAACAAAATTTTAGGTATTGGAAACCCAGTACGTAAAGATATTGCAGCGATCGAAGCTCCTAGTGTAAGACTCGGTGATAGATGGGGACGTGTTCACGTATTGGTATTTGGTGGAAGTTTAGGTGCTCAGGTTTTGAATGAAGTTATACCGATGGCGCTAGAAGAAATGCCTTTAGATAAGCGCCCTATCGTTCGTCATCAAGCGGGTAAAAATAAAGATGAGTCGACTACAAGCCTTTACAAAAAACTAGGTGTTAATGCAGAAATAACACCATTCATAGAAGATATGGCAGAAGCATACGAATGGGCAGATTTAGTGATTTGTCGTTCGGGTGCATTGACGGTTGCTGAGCTAGCTGCAGCTGGAGTAGCTTCGGTAATGGTTCCTTATTTACACGCAGTTGATGATCATCAAACGGCTAATGCCAAATATTTGAGTGAATCAGGTGCAGGAATCTTAATTCCACAAAAAGAATTACATGCTGAGTCTTTATCAGCAGTGTTAACAGATTTATGCGGTGACAGAGATAAATTGATTGAAATGGCAATCAAGGCACGTCGTTTAGCTAAGCCACAAGCAACAGAGGAAGTAGCAGCATTATGTGCTGAATATGCTGGCTACGATTTTAATAGAACAGACGGGCAAGAAAAGAAGAATGATGAATTTGATGGATGGAATACTTTTGTTGAAACAATTGAAGATGCGTCTTCAACAACAGCAAATACAACTAGCGATAATGCTGATAAATCAGGAAGAGGCTTAAATTATGAAGCAGCCTAATGATTTAGCGCGCCGTCGCATCAAACAAGTCCATTTCGTTGGAATTGGTGGTTCGGGCATGAGTGGTATCGCTGAAGTATTAGCGAATATCGGTTATGACGTAACTGGTTCTGATTTGGCACAAAATGCCATGACTGATCGACTCGCTTCATTAGGAGCGAAAATCTATATCGGTCATGCCGCTTTAAATATTGAAGGCGCTAATGTTGTGGTGGTTTCATCAGCTGTTAGCGATGACAATCCAGAAGTAATGGCTGCAAGAGAGCAAAATATTCCAGTAGTACCACGTGCTGAAATGCTCGCTGAAATTATGCGTTTTAGTAATGGTATAGCTGTTGCTGGAACACATGGTAAAACTACAACTACTAGCTTAGTAACTAGTCTATTGGCAGAAGGCGGACTCGATCCAACTTTCGTTATTGGTGGTCGTTTAAACAGTACAGCAAGTAATTCGCGTTTGGGCACGGGTGAGTATTTAGTTGCCGAAGCCGATGAAAGTGATGCATCATTTTTATTGTTACAGCCAATGATTTCAGTAGTGACTAATATCGATGCAGATCATCTAAGCACTTATGATAATGACTTCGAAAAACTTAAAGCTACCTTTGTTGAGTTTCTTCATCATTTGCCTTTCTATGGTCTCGCAGTTCTCTGTGTTGACGATGATAACGTTTGTGATATTTTGCCAGAAATCACTCGTACGATTGTAAGTTACGGTATTCATTACGATGCTGATATTCGTGCGAAAAATGTCCGATACGCAGGTACTCAGAGTTTCTTCACTGTAGAACGAACTAACAAACCAACACTCGATGTTACTTTAAATATGCCGGGTGAACATAATATTCAAAATGCCTTGGCTGCTATTGCAATCGCAACTGAATTGGAAGTCAGTGACGAAGCAATTCTCAGTGGCTTAGATAAATTCCAAGGCGTTGGTCGTCGTTTCCAGTGCTATGGAGATATCAAAGTTAATCAAGGCACGGTAATGCTAGTAGATGACTACGGCCATCATCCTACTGAGATGGAAGCGACTATGAAAGCGGTGCGAAGTGCATGGCCTGATCGTCGCATGGTAGTGCTATTTCAACCACATCGTTTTACTCGAACAAGAGATCTATTTGAAGATTTCTCGAAAGTATTATCTGAACCAGATGTTTTAGTATTAATGGATGTTTATGCCGCAACTGAAGAACCGATCGCAGGAGCAGATGGACGTTCACTAGCACGCTCGATTCGTAATCGTGGCCAGGTTGATCCAATCTTTATTCCTGATCAAGAAGATATTGTTAGTACCTTACAAAGCCAATTGAAAGATGGTGATGTATTACTTACTTTAGGTGCAGGAAGCGTTGGCACAATCTCTGCTGGTTTACCTGCACAATTGTCACAAGGAACCTTACTTTAATGGTTAATGCAGTTAACAATTTTGGCAAAGTTGCTGTGCTAATGGGCGGATGGGCTGCGGAACGCAGTATCTCGCTTAAAAGTGGTCATGCCGTTTTAGAAGGGTTATTAGAACAAGGCGTTGATGCACATAAAGTCGATGCTGGGCGTAATGTGATCGATGTATTAGAAATTGGAAATTATGACTGCGTATTCAATATTTTACATGGTCGCGGTGGTGAAGACGGTGAGATTCAAGGTGCTTTAGAAATCTCACAAATACCTTATACAGGCTGTGGCGTAATGGCATCTGCAATCAGTATGGATAAGTTAATGACCAAGCGAATTTGGAGTGGCTCAAATCTGCCAACGCCAGCATTTGAGATTTTAACTGCAGATTCTGATTTTGATGCGGTAGTTGAAAAACTAGGTTTACCGTTAATTATAAAACCAGCACAAGAAGGCTCAAGCATTGGCATGACCAAAGTCACTAAAGCTGAGCAGTTAAAAACAGCTTATGAAAAAGCAGCTGAATATGACGATGTTGTATTTGCTGAGCAATGGGTCATTGGTAAAGAATTTACGGTAGCGATACTGGGTGATCTTGTATTACCTGCAATTCAAATTGTTGCAAAAACTGATTTTTATGATTTTGATGCGAAATATGAATCAAATGAAACTGAATATCACTGTCCTTGTGATCTAAATGAAGCACAGGAAGCTGAAATTAAATCACTCTCAAAAAAATCTTTTGAAATGTTAGGTGGAAAAGGCTGGGGACGTGTTGATTTAATGCAAGATGTTGATGGAAAATTCTGGTTGATTGAAGTGAATACGACACCTGGTATGACTGATCATTCATTAGTACCAATGGCTGCTAAGCAACAAGGTTTAACCTTTCCAGAACTAACGGTCGAAATTTTGAAGACAGCGGGACTATGCAAATGAGACGACAACAAAATAAAGGCAAGCGCCCTCAGTGCACTCGTAAGGTAACGAAAAAAGAAGCGTTCAATAAACGTTTTTCTATTTCGGTCAAACCATTGCTTTTGACATTGTTACTAGTCGCACCATTAGCGTTGATAATAGCGACCTACCAATGGATTCAGAATCCTGAAAATCTCACTATTAAATCAGTAGAGGTAACGGGTGACTTTACTATTTTAGATAAGAAACAATTAGAGCCAATAATTGAATCATATGCGAAAACTAATTTGTTTTTATTAGATGTAAAGAACCTAGAGAAAGATATTGAAAGTAATCCTTGGGTTCATTCAGCAGCGTTGACGCATGTTTGGCCAAATAAATTAATTGTAAAAATTTATGAGCAAAAGCCTGTAGCTCATTGGGGTAAGTTTCAAATGCTTGCTGAAAATGGCGAGATCATTAAAGCCTCGATGGAAAAGCAAAAAGGTGAATTACCTATGCTGTATAGCCCGAATGATAAGGGCAGAAATATGGCAACAGGGTTTATGAAAATTCGTAAAATGATGAAAGGCTTCCCTGTGAAGTTGGTTGAATTTAAAGAAGATGCGCGTGGTTCGTGGCGCATTAAGTTAGAAAATGGCATGACTTTAAAAATTGGCCGAGAACATCAGGCCAAGCGTTTAAAGCGTTTTATGGTTGCCTACGAGCATAGCTTGAATGAAGTGTTGGATAAAATCAGTGTTGTAGATCTTCGTTATACCAATGGATTTGCAGTGAAATGGAAAAAAGGGCTATCAGCGGATAGTGTTTTCAAAGGATAAGGAGATTTGTTATGGGTAAACCACATAAAGAGATAACAATGACGGTAAGTAATGAAGGCAATATGGTTGTTGCTTTAGATATTGGAACGTCAAAAATAGTCGCTTTGATAGGACAGATTAACGAAGACGGCGGTGTTGAAATTGTCGGTATCGGTAAGCATCCATCACGCGGCATGAAAAAAGGCGTGGTAGTAAATATTGATTCTACAATCGAAGCCATTCAACGTGCAGTTGAAGAAGCCGAGCTAATGGCTGGCGTGACTATTAATTCAGCTTACGCTGGTATCGCAGGTAGTCATATTCAAAGTCTCAATTCACATGGCATTGTCGCGATTAAAGATAAAGAAGTAACTGAAGGTGATCTTGAGCGCGTAATGGACGCTGCTAGAGCGGTAGCAATACCTGCAGATCAGCGCATTTTGCATGTATTGCCACAAGATTATGTGATTGATCAGCAAGAAGGTATTCGTGAGCCAGTCGGTATGTCGGGCGTACGTTTAGAAGCACGAGTTCACTTAATTACTGGCGCACAGAGTGCCGCACAGAATATTATTAAATGCGTCGATCGTTGTGGTCTAGACGTTGATGATGTGATTCTTGAGCAAGTAGCATCAAGTTACGCTGTTTTAGAGAACGACGAAAAAGAAGTCGGCGTTTGCATGGTTGATATTGGTGGTGGTACTAGTGATATAGCAATCTTCTTAGATGGCGCTATCCAGCATACGGCAGTTATCCCAATAGCAGGTGATCAAGTGACTAACGATATCGCGGTTGCGGTTCGTACCACTTCACAGTTTGCTGAAAAACTGAAGATTGAACACGGACATGCATTACGCAAGTTAGTCGTTGAAGATGAAATCATCGAAGTGCCAGGTATTGGCGAACGTCAATCACGTGGTCTTTCAACACAAACTTTGGCGTCAGTAATCGAGCCACGTTACGAAGAACTATTTACGTTAATTCAAGCCGAACTTCGTCGAAGTGGTTTTGAAGAACGCATAGGTGCAGGCATCGTGCTTACCGGTGGATCATCAAAAATACATGGTGCAGTTGAATTGGCAGAAGAGATTTTCCATATGCCAGTTCGAATCGGTACACCAATCAATGTAGGCGGTTTAAAGGCCGAAGTTGATAGCCCAATTCATGCAACAGGTGTTGGCTTATTGTTATTTGGCGCGGCACAAAACGAAATGGCTGGTGGGAATGGATTCTCACATGTTTCACAAGAAAATCTGTGGGATAAAATGAAATCTTGGTTTGGTAATAATTTGTAAGAGTAGGGTGGTGAACACGGATTAATACCGTACTCATCACAATTTTAAGGTTTAGGTTAAGAGGTGTTTTACACAGTGCTGATTTTACCTAGGCAAGTTTGTAGAAAAAGTTTTATACACACTTGAATGTTTTAGAAGGAAGCATTCTTAATTTTTTAACACATCGAAATAGATCAACTAGAAGGAGTTAGGGCTATGTTTGAATTAATGGATACAGAAGCAACAAACGCAAATATTAAAGTTATTGGTGTTGGTGGTGGTGGCGGAAACGCTGTAAAGAATATGGTAGATTCTGGCGTCGAAGGCGTTGAATTTATCTGTGCTAATACAGATGCACAGGCACTTGATGGATCACCCGTAAAAAACCTTATTCAGTTAGGTAATGCATTAACAAAAGGTTTAGGCGCAGGCGCAAACCCAGAAGTGGGCAGAGAAGCAGCACTAGAAGATCGTGAGCGTATTAAAGAGCTAGTATCGGGTACTGATATGCTTTTCATCACTGCAGGCATGGGTGGCGGAACAGGCACAGGAGCTGCACCAGTAGTTGCTGAAATGGCTCGTGAGTTAGGCGTATTAACTGTTGCAGTAGTGACTAAGCCATTTCCGTTTGAAGGTCCAAAGCGTATGGCAATGGCTGAAGCAGGTATTGCTGAATTAGCAAAACATGTTGATTCAATCATCACCATTCCAAATGCTAAGTTATTAACCTCACTCGGTAAAAACAC
>JBALXO010000025.1:37015-40945 GCA_036960615.1 Cocleimonas sp.
CTTGAACAACCTCGTATGGTTGCAAATGGTGGAAGTAACACGCCTTTCTTTGATAACTCGTCTAGTTCATCAAGTTCGACGGATTCGAGTTACTTAGATATTCCAGCTTTCTTACGTAATCAAGCGGATTAAATATTTAACAAAAATAAAAGCGGTTAATTGAAAACCGCTAAAAAGGTGGGGGTGTCCTTTTATTAGCTATAAATGCTTTTAAAAGACACCCCCCTTCTTTTTGGCGTTTTTAATTAAAAGGTCTACTTTAAAGGTATCTTTTATTTTATTAGGTTCTATTAATCACGTCGCCAAATCGTCTCAACGCCACTGTCTTCTAATGAAATCCCTTGAGCTTGAAGTTGATCACGAATCTCATCAGCTTTAGCCCAGTCTTTAGCTCCTTTGGCATCAATACGTTGTTGAACTAGATTATCGATAGCTTTATTATCCATGCCATCGGCAGTTGCTTCGCCTTTAAACCAATCTTCTACATTGGTTTCTAGCAGTCCCAGTAGAGATACTAAACGAAGTAAAATATTGCCTAGCTTAACTGCACCTTCCATATTGCTATCATTGATCTTACGATTGATTTCTTTGCTAATATCAAACAACACTGACAATGCTTCAGGTGTGTTGAAGTCATCATTCATTGCACCAAGAAAACGTGTTTCATAGATAGAATCAATTTCAGCATTATCAATATTCAACGAAAGATTACGAATCGATGTATAGAGTCTATCAAGTGCTGATTTTGCCGCATCTAATTGCTCGGTACTGTAATTTAATGGGCTACGGTATTGGCTGGTCAACATGAAGTAACGAACCACTTCGGCCTTGTAGTCTTTTAATACTTCACGAATGGTGAAAAAATTGCCAGTTGATTTAGACATCTTCTCTTCATCGATACGAATGAAGCCATTGTGCATCCAGTAGTTAGCAAATTTCTCACCGGTGCACGCTTCAGATTGAGCAATCTCATTTTCATGATGTGGAAATTGAAGGTCGTGTCCGCCGCCATGAATATCAAAATGATTACCTAACATTTGTGTAGCCATTGCTGAACATTCTATATGCCAGCCAGGACGACCTTTACCCCATGGAGAGTCCCATGCTGGCTCGTCTACTTTAGCTACTTTCCACAACACAAAATCAAGTGGGTCATCTTTATCAGTATTAACTGCAATACGTTCGCCTGCACGTAAATCATCAGGGTTTCTGCCTGAGAGCTTGCCGTATTCTTCAAATTTTGAAACGTCGTAATAGACATCACTGGCGCCATCATTTATTTTGCCGCGATAAGCATAGCCAGTATCAATTAGCTTGGTAATCATATCTAAAATAGCTGGGATGTTATCGGTTGCTTTGGGTTCTGAAGTAGGTTCTTGCACACCAAGTGCTCTTTCATCTTCGTGCATCGCATCGATAAAACGCTCAGTTAATGCCTTGAAGTCTTCACCGTTTTCATTCGCACGCTTAATGATTTTGTCATCGATATCGGTAATGTTACGAACGTAAGTAACATCGTAGCCAGTAGCTTTTAAATAACGAAAAACCACATCAAAAGCCACCATAACGCGTGCGTGACCTAAATGACAATAATCGTAAACCGTCATGCCGCAGACATACATGTTTACCTTATTCTTTTCTATAGGCGTGAATTTTTCTTTTTGATTGGTCAAGCTATTGTAAATCTTAAGCATTTTTAGTAATTCTTTAGGTTTATTAATATTTATTGAGATGAATAAAATTGAGTTAATGATGATATATTTTAAGGTCAGCAATGGTAGCAGAAGTCCTTTAATTCCGCTATTATTCGGGCTTTGTAATTTTTTAAAGAGTGTATATAAGTGACACAAATTTTAAGACCAAACCAATTCTTAATTGCATTTTTTTCTTTCTTCTTTTTAATTGCAGGCTGTAATGCCAGCGAACCAAAAAAAATGGAAGAAGTAAAAGCAGCCGTTAAAGAGACAGTTGCTGTTACAAGCGAACAACCTACTGATATAAAAGACTCTGGAGATAAAATGTCTAACCCAAAAGTTAAATTAGAAACAAGCAAAGGCGTAATGATGATTGAACTGGATGCTGAAAAAGCACCATTGTCAGCTGCCAACTTTATTGAATACGTAGAAGATGGTTTTTTCGATGGATTAATTTTCCACCGTGTTATTCCTAACTTTATGGTTCAGGGTGGTGGTATGAACCCTGATATGAGTCAAAAAGCGAATAAAGCACCGATTCAGAATGAAGCTAATAACGGTTTAAAAAATGATCGTGGTACTTTGGCAATGGCGCGTACAAACGATCCCCATTCAGCAACTTCACAGTTTTTCGTTAACCTAAAAGATAACGACTTCTTAAACCATACCAGCGAATCACCAGCAGGCTGGGGTTATGCGGTATTTGGTAAAGTAGTTGATGGACTTGATACGATTGATGAAATAGCAAAAGTACAAACAGGTAATGTAAAAGGTCACGGCGATGTACCTACTGAAGCAGTAACAATTATTAAAGCTACTTTAGAAAAATAATTCTAGTGAATATTTTGTGCCTCCTATTTTCTAGGAGGGGCGAAATAGTTATAACAAGAGATGAAATCTTCAGATACTAAAAATAAAACTTATTTCATTTCAGATCTCCATCTTGATCCCTCTCGACCTCATCTATTCAAACTCTTCGACGAATTCATCGAGAAAATTCGTCCAGACGCTGAAACACTTTATATTCTTGGTGATTTATTTGAATTTTGGATTGGTGATGACATTATTGATTTACCTATCGGTAAACCTTACTTGCCCGTGATAGAGCAACTTAGATCTTTATCAGATTCAGGCATTAAACTTTTCTTTATTCAAGGAAATAGAGACTTTCTAATCGGTGATGCTTTTATGCAACGCATTGGCGGTACTTTATTACCTGATCACCATATTATTGATTTATATGGCACCAAAGCCCTGATAATGCACGGAGATACCATGTGTACGGATGACAAAGGATATCAGCTCATGCGCAAAATTTTTCGGTTGTGGATCGTGCAAAAGATCTACTTGTCAATGAGTCCAGAAAAAAGATCTCAAAAAGCAGGTCAAGTTCGCAAAACAACGAGTGAAAGTACTAAACAGAAATCAGCTATGATTCTAGATGTGAATCAGCAAGCGGTTGAAGAAACAGTAAAAAGTAGGGGGGTGTCTTTTTTAATCCACGGACATACTCATCGACCAGCAGAACACGATTTTTTAATAGATGAAAAACCAGTTAAGCGAATTGTATTAGGTGATTGGGGTGAGAAGTGGAGCTATTTAGAATGGACTGCAGAATCAGACTACAAACTTAAATTTTAGGGAAAATCCTAATAAATTTCTTGCCATGATTAGTATCATTACGTCTATAAAACTTCATCAAAAGTAAAACCACAAATAGCTTACACCAAGCCATGTTCTTCAACACTACGTGGGAATTTACGGCAATTTGGTGGACTTATAGTATAAATCGAACAATATTCTTTTTACTCACCAACATCATCTTCCATTGTTTTTAAAAACATACAACGAAATGGTAATCTACAGCATGCACCGCAGTTATTACACTCTCCTGTTCGACCTTCTTCCACAGGCAGAAATGATGTGAATGTGCGCTTTAGTTTGTTAATCATTAGCTGTGATGTTGTTATCGAAATTTACATTTTGTCGATTATATAGTTAATTCAATATGAGAATAAAGTAAATCCTCTAATGATCAAATTATTGGTTTTCTTGATTAGATGCTAATTTAAATTTCCAGGGATCGATATCGATGATACCAATAGGCACAGCTGTTTTTTTATCAAATACCCAAATCATATCTTTTTTGTTATTTCCTTTTAGTGGGAAATAAGTGAAGTCATTGTAATTATTTTTATGTTTGCTGTTAAACAGCCTCAACTTTTCTACATCATAT
>JBALXO010000026.1:0-12492 GCA_036960615.1 Cocleimonas sp.
TTAATGCTTGATGGTTGGGCTAAACATCAAAAAGACTTCCCTAGTATTGATTTAGATACAACAGGACAGTTGGATGATATCAATGAAAGTATTGGTTCTATTAAGAAGTTGTTTTTAATTGGGCTTGGTTTAATGTACCTCATTTTAGGCACTCAGTTTAAAAGCTACTTTCAACCCTTTATTATTTTAGCTACTGTGCCCTTGGCATTTACCGGAGTTATTTTAGGTTTGTTAGTGACTAATAATCCGCTCAGCTTATATACATTATACGGCGTGGTTGCTTTGGCAGGGATTGCCGTAAATGCTGCTATCGTTTTGGTTTCTGCCGCTAATGATCGAATTGGAAAAGGCATGAGTTCTGTTTACTCAATAATCTATGCTGCTCGAAGACGCGTTATTCCAATTATGATTACAACGCTTACAACTATCGCTGGTTTATTCTCATTAGCGGTTGGTTTAGGTGGTGAATCATTAATCTGGGGGCCTGTAGCAACATCGATTGTTTGGGGTGTTGGTTTTTCATCATTACTGACTTTATTTGCGATTCCATTACTTTATGTTTACGGCTCTCGAGTGGTATTTTGGGTTAGTTGGTTAGTTTCATTGCTCGCACTTCCTGTTTATTCTTACTTTTTATATGTGGATGTATCTACCCACCAAGACACAAACGAAATCAAAAGCCTGATCTTTTTAGTAATAGGTATTTTGACAATCGTAGTGACTTTATTATTTTTATCACATGTAAAGAAAAGCTACACTCCTGGGCAGCCAATTTTTAAACTGATATTAAAGCTTATTATCGGCTCGATTGTAATTGCTTCGGCTTGGGGTGCTCGATATCAAATTGAGCAATATTTGATGGGATTAATAGGTAACTAAAGACACCCCCCACCTTTTTGGTGATTTTCCTGATAAGCTCATTTAAGTTAAAATAATAAATTAATATAGTAGGGCTTAAAATCGCATGGCAAATTTCAACACCCATTTAGGCGTTGCTGCTGTTGGTTCTGGCATGCTCGCGACCTTGTGTTTACAGGTGGGTTTTGTAGACTCGAAAGATGCAATTTTACTCGCTAGTATGGGCGTGCTTGGCGGTATTTTACCCGATATTGATTTACATTATTCGCACCCAAGTCGCATCTTGTTTTCAATGCTGGGAATCATCGTTACCTTTCTCTGGGTATTCTCAGCAGAGAATGATCTTTCAATCTTGTATTTATGGGGCGCAGGTTTAGGAGTTTATCTTTTTGTGCGTTACCCGTTTTGGGCTTTATTTCAGAAGCTCACTGTCCATCGTGGTTCAATTCATTCGATAGCTGCCGCCTTGTTATTTGCCTTGATTGTGACAGCTCTAAGTTTTCATACTTTCGGTAAGAATGCCTTTATTTCATGGCTAACTGGCTCTTTCATTTTCTTGGGTTTCATTTTACATTTAATCTTAGATGAAATTTACAGTGTCGATTTTATGGGACATCGTTTAAAACGCTCATTCGGTACAGCTCTTAAACTCATCGATAGTAAAGAACATATCAGCAGTGCCGTTATTATTGGAGGGATATTTATAGTGTGGTTTTTAACTCCTGATATTACCCAGTTTATAGACACATTAACCAGCCCAGAAACCTATCGCGTTATTTTACAACGGTTATAAGATAAATTTCACAGCTAATGCCCTTAACAAAATAAAACAGGAGTTTTTCAATGCCTTATGTAAATATCAGAATTACCGACGAAGGTTGTACCACCGAACAAAAAAAGAAGTTAATTTCAGGCGTCACTGATCTTTTAGAGGATATCTTAGGTAAAAACCCAAAGACTACCTTTGTCATTATCGATGACCATACCAGTACTGATAATTGGGGCATTGGTGGCGAAACGGTTACTGAAATCCGTAAAAAATGAGCTTGAAGTGAAAATGATCTATCGAGAAGTAGTTTTCAATGCATGAAGGATTATTTATGGATTGGGTAATATTAGGATTAGCAGGGTTCTTAGGGGGAATGCTTAATGCTATAGCGGGAGGTGGAAGTTTTATTACACTACCTGCGTTGATATTTGTTGGAGTACCTCCGGTTGCCGCTAACGCGACTGGCACAGCCGCATTACTTCCAGGATATATTGCCAGCGCTTGGAGGTTTAGAAAAGATGTAGAATTACCTGCAAATTTGAGCTTCATCAAAATATCCATAATCGCCATTATGGGAGGGTGTTTGGGTGCTATAGCTTTATTGATGTCTAGTGAAACAATTTTTTCTAGCCTAATACCTTGGCTGATTTTATTCGCTACCATTGCCTTTATTATTGGGCCGCTTCTTGTACAAAGTAAAACGAAGAATGTACAAAGTGTTGCATTTGAACATAAACCTTCTCAGCATAAAGTTTTAACAAGTGCATTAATTATTTTTTGTGTCTGTATGTATGGCGGTTATTTCAATGGTGGTTTAGGGATCATTTTACTGGCTGCTCTGGGCCTTATGGGACAGACCAATTTACATGGCATGAACGGACTCAAGAATGTTCTTTCAGCGCTGTTAACTGCAGTTGCAGTATGTGTTTATGCTGTTGGCGATACGATCTCATTCAAGTATTTGTTAGTACTAAGTATTGCTGCAATTATTGGTGGTTATTTGGGTGCATCAATTGCTTACCGAGTTTCACAGAAATACCTTCGCTACTTTATTGTGGTTGTTGGTTTTCTTATGTCCGCGGCATTTTTCTTTAAGAATGCTTGAATGAGTATACATAGCACTTAAGTAAGAATTTAAACTAACCAACCGTTCTCAAAATCTTGCTCTTGCATCGCTTCGACTTTTTGTTCAATCACTAATAACGACTTCAATAGTTTGATTGTTTTGGTTTCTAACACTTTCAGCTTTTTGCGACGAAATGGCAATTCATCGATAGGTATTTCTACACCACCACTAATGATAGTGGCTCGAGCCTTATTTCGTCTGTCAAAAGTCGTAAAGTACAGTGACGTGTATGCCGTATGAATTTCATGATGTAATTCTTGAATAGCTTTCAATTGAGGTATATTAACTAATTTGTGTCCCTCGATTTCATACCAACGCGTAAAATTACAGACATCACAACTGAGTGGTTTTTTGATTTGTTCCTCAGGTAATCCTTTCACCAACTTACGCCCTTCTTTCACCCAGAGTACATGCTCAGGTCTAGCTCGGTGTAAGTGGCTAATTATTTGGGCTTTATTCATTTTATAAATTAAGAATGTCAGAATTATTATTAATATCTATTCACTAATAATTAGTAAAAATGACAATAAAAGCAATCAACAGTAGATTAAGGGTATGAGAGAAAAGGTAGGAAGACCTGCAGAGTACACAGAAAGTGCTAAAAAGTAGGGGGGTGTCTTTTTTAATACCGTATAATCATTCAATTTATTTTAAGTGAGAATTCTTAGTGACAACTTCTATCAGACCTAGTGGTCGTGCAACAAATGAAATGCGTAAGGTTAAGTTCACCCGTAATTACACGATGCATGCTGAAGGTTCAGTATTAGTCGAATTCGGCAATACAAAAGTTTTGTGTACTGCATCGGTTGATAACAGCACGCCACCTTGGTTGCGTGGTAAAGGTAAAGGTTGGGTTACTGCTGAATACGGTATGTTACCGCGTTCGACTAATTCTCGTATGGGTCGTGAAGCAGCGCGTGGAAAGCAAAGTGGTCGCACCCAAGAAATCCAACGCTTAATCGGCCGCTCATTGCGTGCCGTAGTCAATATGGAAGCTTTAGGTGAACGCCAAATCGTTATTGATTGTGATGTCATTCAAGCAGACGGTGGCACTCGTACTGCATCGATCAGCGGAGCGTATGTTGCTTTGTGTGATGCGGTTCAAACATTGCTAGATACTAAACAAATAAAGAAAGATCCATTGATGGGTCAATTGGCTTCTGTTTCAGTTGGAATTTTCGAAGGTCAGCCTGTACTTGATCTTGATTATCCCGAAGATTCAAATGCAGAAACAGATATGAATGTTGTGATGAATAACGCGGGTCAATTCATCGAGATTCAAGGAACAGCAGAAGGCCATGCATTTAGTCGTGATGAGATGAATGCGATGCTTGATCTTGCAGAAAAGGGCATTAATGAAATCATTGTGCTTCAAGATGAATGTTTGAAATCATAAACAACAGAATATAAACACTGAGCTTATGAATACAAAAGTAGAAAAACAAAAAGTAGTACTTGCTAGCGGTAACGCTGGCAAGTTACGCGAGTTTTTTGAAATTTTAGGTGATGTAGGTTTCGAGGTTGTTGCACAATCAGATTTCGACGTTGTCGATGTTCCTGAGACAGGCTTAACCTTTGTCGAAAATTCAATCATCAAAGCACGAAATGCCTCGCAACAAACAGGTTTACCAGCCTTAGCAGATGACTCTGGAATAGAGGTTGATGCATTACTCGGTCGACCCGGGATCTATTCTGCTCGTTATGCCAAAATGAATAATGCCGGCGAAGGTAACACGGCCAACAATATTCAATTACTAAAAGAAATGAAAGATGTTCCAGCTGCTGAACGCACGGCTAGATTTCGATGTTGCATCGTTTACATGCGTCACGCAGAAGATCCGTCACCACTAATTGCTGACGGTTGTTGGGAGGGAGTCATTATGAAAGATCCTTCTGGCGCAGGTGGTTTCGGTTATGATCCTTTGTTTTTTGTACCATCGCATAATGTAAGTGCCGCTGAATTAAATTCGGATGAGAAAAATAAGATCAGCCACCGTGGTCAAGCTTTACAGAAAATGCTCAGCTTAATGAAAGGAAATTAATGATGTACACAGCCTTCTTATACGTGCGTGCTATTTTCTTCTGGATTGGTTTTGGGGTCAGTTTCATTATTGTAGGACTGATGGCTCCATTTTTGTTTCCTTTCTCACGTGAAGTTTGTTATCGCGCATTACTACCTTGGTGTACCTTTAACGTTTGGTGGATTAAAGTCACCTGTGGCATCAAATACAATTTGATTGGTGCAGAAAACATCGACTTGAATAATAACGGCATCATTCTTGGAAACCATCAATCCACTTGGGAAACTATGGCTATACCAGCTAACTTTCCACCTATTTCTTGGGTGCTTAAAAAAGAATTGTTTAAATTGCCATTTTTTGGCTGGGCCTTGTCATTGGTTCAACCAATAGCGATTGACCGGAAGGCCGGTAAATCTGCCATGGAACAAATAAAAACTAAAGGAAAAGAACGTTTAGATAGTGGCAACTGGGTATGTATTTTCCCTGAAGGAACACGTGTACTTCCTGGAGTTAAAGCCCGCTATCGAATGGGAGGTGCTTTATTAGCTCAACATTCTGGCTACCCTGTTTATCCAGTCGCCCACAATGCAGGTGAGTTTTGGCCACGCCACAGTTTCATTAAACATCCCGGCACAATAACATTAAGCATCGGTAAACCGTTCAGCGTAGAAGGCTTAAATCCTGACGAAATTAATGATAAAGTTCGGTCATGGATTGATGCTGAAATAGCAAAAATGCCCATCGATAAAAAAAGGCTTAAATCTAAATAAAGTAGATTTGAATAATAATAAAAAGACACCTTCCACATTTAGAGTGGTTTTTCATATGAAAATACACATTCAATACTTAAAACAAATTGTTTTCGTCACGTTTATCAGCACGCTTTTAGTTGCTTGCTCAGTACAACAAAAACCAAGCTCGAGTGATGAAAATCCAACGACGACTGATCAATCAGATATTAGTAATGATCCGCCGATGATTAGTAATCCAGATGATATTGTGTTGCCACCGGCGGATTATATTCCCGACCCAGAACCTACAATTCCAAAAACAAAATCTGCATTAACTAAACAGCAATTATTTTCTGGCGTGTTAGATGCCCATAATCGTGTTCGCTCAAAACATAAACTAAAGCCATTAGCGTGGTCGGATAAGCTGGCAAATTATTCGCAAGAATGGGCTGATCATTTAGGCAGAGACCAAAGTTGTAAGATGTATCATCGCAGTGGTTCACCGCCTTACGGCGAGAACCTCTATATATCTAGCGCTATTGTTTGGACTCAAGATAATAAAGAAGTCAGTCGCGAAAGAAATCGAGTGAATATTCGAGACGTAGTAAAAGTTTGGACCGATGAAGAAAAATGGTACAACTATAAAAATAATAGCTGTCAACCAGGACAGCAATGCGGTCATTACACTCAGGTCGTATGGCGTGAAACATCAGAAGTTGGTTGTGCTGTAAATTTCTGTGGTGACAAATCACAAAACTGGGTGTGTAGTTACAATCCTCCTGGTAATTATGTTGGTAAGCGGCCCTATTAGAAGCATTTAGACAGGATATTCCTTATAAATAAAAAGCAAAAATAAACATAAAGACAACAACCCACAGAGTTATGTTTTCATTATTGAAAAACATCGTAAAAGGGGGGAGGTGTCCTTTTAATCATTGCTATCAGCTACGATAATCACTCTATACACCGATTTATCAAAAGAGTTTACCCATGACTGAAATATTCCAAAACAACGGCACCGCTCTTCATCGTCCCGTTGAAGAAACGTTAGTAATCAGAACCCAAAAATCGGAGTGGCAAGATTGTGGAACCGAAGGCTTCAGGATCAAGCCACTCTATGAGGATGAACCGAGTGGACAGCGCACCTGGCTAATGCGCGTCGACCCAGGCGCAACTGCCGCAGCCCATGCCCATGAAGAAACCGAGCAAATCTATGTTATCGAAGGAAGTTTCTATGATAATGAAAACACTTATCAAGCTGGAGATTTTGCCATCCGTGCCCCAGGTGTTATGCACACAGCAGGCAGTGAAACTGGGGCGATTGTAATACTTGTTTATTCGTAAATATTTATTAGCTGTTTTCTAATACATATTTCATAAATAAAACTCAACACCTCTGTATTTTTTGGCATTTCCTAAGTTACCTTCTTCAATCTCTCTTTATGTTGAATTTACTTACTCAGTACCTTAAACACTTGCTCAACCCGATTACCTTTTGAGTCGACAAGGGTCAGCCTGTGATCGCCAGCAGCAACCCATATCGCTTGTTCATGATAGGTTTTTGTTGAACCTAAAAATTCATCATTCAAATGCCAAAACAAAGTCTCATCGGGATCACCATGAATTGCTTGAAACACCGTTTTCCCAGGTTTATTAGTTAAGTCTTTGGGGATAAAAATCTGTGTATTTCGCCGTGGATAAATTACTGAAATAGGACTTTGTTGTTGATCCTCTTTTTCTGTTTTTACTAACTGACAATCCTCTCGCCATTGCGGTAAAATTTTGTAATCAGCATGAAACTGTTGGTAGAAATAAGCTTGTTCAGGAGGTAATACAAACCAATTTTGAGGACGCATATTGCTCACTGATTCACAATTACTATGCACACGCAGCGCTTCATTTTTAACGCTCAATTTTTTATCTAAATGCACGCGTTGATGATTAGGCGAGACTCGATCAAAATGACTATTTGATGGAATCATATATTCATAGCTCTGACAAAGATCATTCGCTAAATAGCCATCATCCTCACAAATAGAAACACTTTTCATTTGCTCGATGGGCTTTCTAAACCAGTTTGAATCGAGCGACAAACGATTAAACATATCAAACATAATTGGTGCGGCTACTTTTACCCCTGTCATGCCTTGGCGACCTTCACCCGCAGCATTTCCTACCCAAACACCGACGGTATATTTCGGTGTTGTACCAATCGCCAAAGCATCACGATGCCCAAAACTGGTGCCCGTTTTCCATGCTATTTTATGCGTACTATCAAAACGCTTCCAATAAGCTTCACCGCCAGGTCGGCCTACTTCGAGTAATGACTGCAAAGTCATCCATGCTGTCGCTGGACTATGTTGTTGTTTTCTGTCGCTGTCAGTTTTTTCAGCTTTCAGTACTTTTGTTTGATAATAGTTGTCTTTAACTGAACCTATTCTTTGTTGTGCGCGGTTAGCAAGATTCGCATACATATTGGTGAGATCCCATAATGTGCCTTCAGCTCCACCTAAGATTAAAGGCAAACCATATTCACGTGAGCGACGATGCAGAGTACTCATTCCCATTTCTCGCAAGCTTGCTAAAAAACGTTCGACACCATGATAACTAAGCATGTTTACCGCTGGAATATTTAACGAGCTAGCCAAAGCTTGTTTAGCGCGAACCGCTCCACGATATTTTCGATCAAAGTTTTTAGGCCTATAACCTGTGTAGCGAATCGGTGCATCGGCCACTAACATTTCTGGCAACAATTCACCTTGCTCAATCATATTGGCAAACAAAAAAGGCTTGAGCGTACTGCCCGTACTTCGAGAACGTTGAATTAAGTCTATTGCTTGTCCGTGCTTGGGTTTGCCACCAAGGTTTGGTGCATTACCGATATAGGCTTGCACTTCAAAAGTCTGATTATCAATCACCAATATTGAGAGATTATGAATATCTTTAAGCGCTAACAATTGTGCATGATGCTTTGCTATCTCGTTGGCCTGAGATTGCAGGCCATAATTAATCGTCGTCTTAAAACGTTTTTGTTGGCGTTGTTTTTTTACTAAAGTATCTAATAAATGTGGTGCCATTCTCGGTAGACGTTTTGGTTTTAGCGGCAATGGCTCTGCAATGGCAAGTTGATAATCCAGCTCACTTAGTTGATCTTGTTGTAATAAGCGCTTTAATAAACGATCACGTTTTTGCTTAAGTCGATCGCGTTTTCTGCCGGGATGAATTAGCGCAGGACTATTTGGTAATACCGCGAGCATGGCACTCTCTGCCCACGATAATTGCTCTGGCTGACGACCGAAATAGCGCCAAGATGCGGCTTCTATTCCGACCACATTCCCACCAAAAGGGGCGTGACTGGCATAAAGTTTGAGTATCTGTTGTTTATCAAAACGTGTTTCTAAGCGCAAAGTACGAAAAGCCTCTAATGCTTTTTGGGTAATCGTACGTGGCGGATTTTTACCCGCCAGACGAATTACTTGCATTGAAAGGGTACTGCCACCACTAACAATTCGACCTGCATTTAGATTAAGTTTTATTGCTCGCCCTATCGCCAACGGATCAACGCCAATGTGACTGTAGAAACGCTTATCTTCAAAAGCGACAATGCTTTTCTTAAACTTTTCAGGAAGTGTTTTTACTGGAGGAAAACGCCATTGTCCATCGGAGGCAATGTGAGCGCCAAGTAATTGTTCGTCCTTACTTATTAGAATTCCAGAGACAGGTGATTTAAATAAGGGCTGAGGCAGGCAGTAATAAAACCAAATAGCCAAAAATAATATTGCACCTAACAGTAGGTATTTTTTTATATTGTTTTTTAGGGATATAGTTTTCACTGTTAGTATTGGGGAAAGTGCTTAAAAGTACGGGGGTGTCTTTTATACATTATAAAGACACCCCCCGTACTTTTTGCCTATTTCTATTGAGCGTCAGCCGCTTTCGCCTCCATACCCATTTGTTCTTTTATCGGCTCTTGTTTTACTTTTTCATTAGCAAGCGTCTTTACAATATCTAACCAACGACCTTTCTTTGTCGCTTTGATATTTCCGTCATACATAGCCTCGGCAGAAATCGCAGGTTGATAGTAACGTCCCTGATAAGATGCATTCGCCAATAATTGGAAACTCTTAGATTTACCTTTTTTCAAATCGAAATAGTAGTGAATCCGATCATCGCGTAAATCACGATGATCGTATTCGCGTTTAATACCTGCGGCTTGCTCAGTGGCAGACAAAATTTCTAATCCTGCGGCAGCTGGTATTGTTAGAGCGATATTTTCGATGCTGTGATTACTGTTGTTTTTAATATCAATGCCTATCAAAACATCTTTACCTTGGATCACTTTCCATTCAGGATCATCATCCGCGATCTTGTTCCAGACCGCTTTTTCACCCGACTCTCTGCTAGCATAGTAAACATTCATAGTCAGACCTTTGTTTTGAGTCCTTTCCTTTCCTGCTACAGGCACACCACTGTTAACTAAGTTAGCAAATAGCTTCACTCCACTGGTATTTTCTAAAGTAATTTCTGAATCTGCTTTAACTAAACGCGTGCTAGTGAATGACTTTTTACTGTTGATCTCAGTAGCACTTCCATTCTCACTTAACTTCGCGCTAAAGCTGCTAGTGTCTCCACCCAAATAACGTGAAACACCCATCAATGCCCAAGCAATACCTTGAGTATTTTGATATTCATCGCTACTCATTTCAGCGGCAATTTGCTCTATGATTTTGTTGGCATCTTGCTTCTTATTTAATGCCACTAGACTTTCAAGACGCAAACCTAAATCACCTAAAGTGGAACTAAAGGTTCGATCGCTCCGCTCGACATCCGCTACATCTAAAGACATACCTTGGATTAGTGCTTGTGCTGCAGCGGGTTGCGAAGCTGCCTGATAAGCCGAAGCCAATAACCAACGTGCTTTGTTATTAAGTACTAAGTTATTCGACGTTTGCTCATCACCTACATTTGCCGCTTCACGCAATCTATTCATCGCACCTAACTGAGGTTTACCTGCCAATGCCAACACGTATAAACGATAGGCTTGGATATGCGAATATCGACTGTTACCAGCAACATATTGTTGAGCTGTTTTACTTTGATGGTTCAGCCATTTTCTTAATAGAGTAGAAGGTATGACATAACCCAATTTTTGCGCTTCTAGTAAAAAGTGACCTGCATAAATACTTGCCCATGCGTTACTAGTGTTTGCTCCTCCACCTGGCCAATAACTGAAATTACCTGAACCATTTTGGAAGCTTTGTAATTTATCAATCGCTCGGCGAACATGATGCTCACTTTCTTTTTGTTGTTTTTCGCTAAGCTCCATCACTTTAGATAGATACAATTGTGGGAAAACAGCTGAGGTAGTTTGCTCTAAACATCCATGTGGATAACGCGTTAAATAATCAAGGCGTTTTTTAAGATTGAGTGATGGAACTGAAGATAATTCAAGTACTGCTTGATTGGTTCCAGCCAATCCGAAAGCTTCGGCTTTATTAACCCATGATGCATTCGGCTCAATAACTTTTGTAATAGTACGCGTAGTTTCTTGATTGGCTCGACGAATATCCAAATAAACCGTTTTAGTGGAACTGTGTTCCCCATTTACTCCAGCCGTTGCAGTGAACTTCAATTCTGCTTTACCCGATTTAATGCCTGTCTTAATTTTGATAAAGACGGTTTTTTCACCCACTTTATCAATACTAACTTTTTGTACAGTTTCACCAACAAGGCTAACTAAATCATCTGTTTCTAATGAGACTTTCACCTCTTTTATGGCTGCTTCCATCACGAATAAGGACACGGGTACTGCGACTTCTTCATCAGGCCCTAATACCCGAGGCAAGCTGGTTTGCATCATCAGTGGCTGACGTACAAAAATTGATTGTTGCGCTTTACCGTAAGCCGCGGTGTCATTGAGCATATTGCCTGCGACTACCATCACTCGAACCGCACCTAAATAAGGAGGTAGTTCAACTTCATGTTCAGCGCTTGCTCCTGCTTTTAGATTGAAGGGGCCCATGTATTTAACTACCGGCGGGAAGCGACGTTTTTTACTATCATCGTCTTCATTCTCTTCCCCATCACCACCACCCAGCGCTAGCATACGTTCTAGTTTGCCGCCGTATGCACCAACAACATCATCGAACATATCCCATGTTTTAATACCTAAGGCTTCTTTACGATAAAAGTAACGATGTAAGTTAGGTGTTTTAAACGATGTTAAGCCGAGTAAACCTTCATCAACAACCGCTATGGTGTAATTCATTTCCTGACCGTTTGCTTCGCTGACTTTTACCGTCTGCTTAGATTCTGGTTGCCATTCGTTACTAGCTTCGAGCTTAGGTTTTAAATAGCTTTGGGGATTACTTACTTCTATTGGAATGATGCCGTATAAACGAATTGGCCGATCATTACTCTTACCCTCATGCGGTTGCAATAAAGTCATATGCACATATACATTCGGCGTCATTTTTTCAGTAATATCTAATTTGAATTGCACTCGGCTTTCTTCGCCTTCTTTTTTAACAACAGCTTCAAAATCTACCCAACGCTGTTCTAAAATCTGGCTGCCTGTTTCAACTGTTAACAATGCTCGTCCTTGAGCTGCCGCAGGCAACTGAATTGTGGCTGTTTCACCAACGTTATATGCGGGTTTATCTGAGAACAGATTCAAACGACTCGCTGCACCACTGCCTTCTTCTTGAGCACGACCTGCCCAACCAGGCCAGTCGATATAAACCGTTTTACCTGTACAGTGGTTTCCTTCTAAATCACAAGCTCGAACTAAGTATCGTCCCCATTGAGGGTATTTGATTTGGAATTTCCACTCACCAGTGCCATCAGTGGTATTCACGACATCTTGCTGGAGTAATTGCTTATGCTTGCTATCCGCATACTGAGCGAGTGAATCGGCGGACTTATCCCACCACCATTTCCAGTGAACTTTATATAAACTCACTTGAACTCTATCGAGAGATGCATCTT
>JBALXO010000026.1:12592-14487 GCA_036960615.1 Cocleimonas sp.
CGTAAATAACCTTCTTTATCCAAACGACCTTCGAGTAAAGCTTGGTCTTTACTGCGTAAACTCCGAGCAGGATCATCAAAGACGTAATCAGTATATTTGCCAAAGCCCGTTTTCTTTTTAGCAAATTTGACAGAGACATCTGCTTTTAAATTATCCGCTGTCGCGCCATGAAGCCATTGCGAGAATAAGGTGCCGCTGACATCGCCATCTGAGCTATATAAAACTTCAGTATCGTTTTTATCAATGCCGTTATCTACACCACCATCTTTATCTGTAAACGACAGTTCTATTTTTAAGCGATTAGGACGTACAGTTTCAATCATTAATGATTTACTAAACGAACTGCCACCAACAAATGCTTTAACCAGCCAATTACCTGTTTGTGCCTTTTCAGCTGTTTTGAAGTTGAAAGCATAAAAGCCTCCAACCGCATCGGTACTAGTTTTTGTTTTAACTACTCTACCTTGTGGGTCAATCAGCTTCATAGTCACTGGATATTTTTCTGGCAGCTTTGCTCCAGCGCTATTTTTTGAATCTTTGTTTTGTAACACGAAGGTCAAGAAAATATCATCACCGGGTCTCCATACTCCTCGCTCCCCGTATATGTATCCTTTGATACCTTTTTTGATTTTCTCACCACCGACATCAAAATGACTCACGGCCAAAGCAGTTTTGGTGTTCAACTTTAAATAAGTCGTATCTTCGAATTTTTTCGCTACTAATAAGAAAGGAGTGTCGCTCAGCTCAATATTTGCAAAGCCAGATCCATTCGATGTGCCTGTCGATAAGACTTGGCCTTGGAAATTACGTACTTCAAATTCAGTACCTGCTAGTGGCTTCGCGGTGCGAATATCAGTCGATACGACTTTAAGATTACCTTTTGCATCTTGCTTGGTGATTAGACCAATATTGCTCGCAATAAAGTTTTTGCTTGAACTAGTTTTGTTAGTGTTATGAGAATAATAATAATCTGAGCAAGGGTTGTTACGATGATCCCAATTGTAATTATTACTATTCCCACCTTCAACATAATCGCTAATACCATCCCAGCCACTGGATTGATTGACTCCATAGTCTTCCCAGTTTTTAAGCAATGCTTCACTTGTTTGTGCTGCTGGGGTCGAGCTTGGGCAACGATAAGTCGAATGACGACGTTTAATCGAAACCGTTAAACGTAGTAAACCACCAGGATGTTCTTTCATTAAATCTGTCACATTGAATGAAAAACGATTCCACTGATTTGGGTCCGCAGGTTTTAGTGGAATCGTTTTGCGCCATAAATATCGACCACCACGTTTAATTTCTGATGACCCAGTAAGGCTATTTGCTTGTAAAAACTGACCGATATTTTCTGGATAAATTTTAAATGCCGTAACATCAACCGAACTAACGCCGACAGCATCGAAAGGAATATCTAAAATTCCATTAGGCGGTAAAATAATTCCTTTACCCACAAACTTTACTTGGGGTTTAGCATCATCAAAACTGACACTTCGCTCGATCTTTTCACTTAATACTTTACTGCCATCTTTAGCCTTAATCCCTTTATGCAGTCTGACCGTATAATTTCCGGTTATATTTCGCTTAGGATAGATATTGATGACATTGCCGCTAACTCTGGTGCTGTACTTATTTTTAGCTAGTTCAACTAAACCTCTAAGATTCTGACTTCTATCTAGTTCATCAGAGAAACGAACCTCAACAAAAGGAATACTTTTGGCTTCATGAATTACACTAATATTGGTTATGTTAAAGGTATTCATGCTTGGAATAGCAATGTCTTTTTGACCTTTGGTTTTGATATTTATTTTTTCGCCATTCCAACTCAATTTGAGAGTGCTTTCAAAACTATCTCGTTTGATGTCACGAATAATGAAATTATGTTCTTTGCCGTT
>JBALXO010000026.1:14587-39294 GCA_036960615.1 Cocleimonas sp.
AAGAACATAAGCAGAGACTGATTCTTTAATAACTATATCAGTTTTGACTGTTCTTTCATGCGGAAGTTTCGGGGATTTAATATGGATTTTCTGTGCAGAAAATCTTTTAAGAAGTGAATAAAAGTAGGGGGGTGTCTTTTTATTATTATTTAGTCGTTTTTTGCTGTAACACATAATCTAAGCCACTACACACCGCTGCGACTTGCGCTTGGATGCACGTTTCATCGTTGGTCTTTGGGCTATCGGGATAAACCTCAGTGGTCGTACTATAAGTGCAATCGGTCATACTCGTAGCTAACCCCAATTGTGATATTTCATAATTAATTACACCATTTTGAGTGGCTTTTACACCGATTATTTTACCATTTTCATCAGATGGCGCGATATGTGTGACTTCACTAACACCATTGATAATTGCTGTTTGAAAATCATGAACTGGCTTTTCGCTATCGCCAACAAGGTATAGTCCATCAGGAATATCCCAATGAGGTTGATGAATATTGTCACGTGCTGCAAGCGCAGGTCTAAATTCACTATTGTCGGTGTCGGTAGTTTCATGCAAATCAATATGTACCGTAAATTTTACTTCCAAAGTATTTAAATATTTCATCAACAGTAACGCTTCTTCTGCTTCGCCATCTGCTTTAAAAGAACGGTTAGGGTCGATGGTGTATGGATTCCAACGATTAATCGTTTCGTAACCCCAAGGGCTAACACAAGGGGCAATTACAAGATTAAAATGTTCACTATATTCAAACGCAGCAGTTTTTAAAAATCGCAACGCACCTTGCACACCACTGGTTTCGTAACCATGTACACCCCCTGTGATTAATACAAATGGTTTATGTTTCATCCAACCCCGCGTTTTAGCTATAAACAATGGATATTTTTCAGGTTCGTACGATAGCGCTCCGTACTCCTCAATATCAAACTCTTGCTTCAGTAGTTCTAGCTTAACAAGCACTTCATCATGATATGAACGCTTCACACTTTGTGTTGATAGCCATAAAGCTTTATCGCAAGCATTCCATTTTTGATTAACTGTGCCAATAGGGTAGTCGTTTGATGTTTTCATAATATCTATAATGTATTAATTAATTGGTTGCTTGATTGAAGTACTTTATATCATCTCTCTTCATAATATTTGTTTTTTGTGAACCTACAATATACGCTTTGATTCTAGTAGATCCTGTTCAAGAGGAATTTAATCCCCTTTGTCTGTTACAGATTGAGAATAACGAAGTTATGCTAAAAAATAAGCTAACATATCTATATATAACGTAATCTCTAAACTATGAAAAAAACATCAAATCCATTTTTAATTTGCAGCTTAAAGATAGTGGCTTTACTTGCGTTTATTTACTTCACAAATCAAGGTTTCGTTGCAAGACTGAATTACCTCATCGATACTGATAATTACCAAACTATTGTTGTATTTGGGATTCTCTGGGTATTTTCTATCAGTATACTGATACTAACCAGCTTTCAACAAAACACCTTTATAAGACTTTTTTGGGCAATAGTAATTGCTTTTGCAACTGCTGTTTCTTATGGTTTTTATGCCGCAGGTGGTTCGGAACTTGAAGTACTTGATGTTCTTGAACTCTGGCAGGCAAGGCATGAAACAGGAAGAGCATTCGAGCATTTTCAATACCCATTAATTAAGGCAATCATAGTTGCCATACTGGGGTTTGTAATTATTGTGTATCCAGTTCCTAAGATTAAAAATAAAACTAGAATATTTATAAGTCAGGCTTCTTGGCTTCCAATCGTTCCAATATTCTTATTTGGAAGTTTAATATTCATTAAATCTGATAAGGCTGTGGCAGGTTTACCTCAGCAATTTTCTCCAACGTCTATGTCAGCTGTAATTAGTTATAAGCTTGCTAACCATGAAATTCCCACTAGAAAAATCGTAGCCGATAAACCAGTTACCCCGGCGAAGACTGAACACTTATTATACTTAGTCGATGAGAGCATAAATCCCAATTATCTTTATTCTAAACAGGGTAAGTTATTAAAAGGATTTGTAGATCATCAAAATAAAATTGCCGATTTTGGTACTTCGATTTCAGGTAGCAATTGTTCCGCAAGGTCTAATGCAATTTTACGATTAGGAGCTACCAGAGAAAACCTGATTAACAGTATAAAGACGAACCCCTCTATTTGGCAATATGCTAAGAAAGCAGGATTTAGAACTGTGTATATTGACTCTCAAGCCTCTGGAAATGTTGCCACTAAACCGAATGATTTTCAGAATTATATGGGGAGTGTTGAAGCTACACTCATTGATAAGTTTTATAAGGTTAAAAATGTACCTACGCCCGAATTAGATTATCAACTACTGGAAATTATCAAGGAAGAGCTGGCGAGTGATATTCCTACTTTTATCTATGCAAATAAGAATGGCGCACATTTTCCTTATGGTTATAACTATCCTGAATCAGAAGCGGTCTATCAGCCAGTAGTTACTAATAATGATGCCAAAGGGTTTGGAGGTTTAATAGACCTTTATCAATCTGATAAAAGTATGCAATCAGTGATTAATATGTATAAAAACTCTATTCGTTGGACCGTAGATTTATTTTTCCAACGGTTTTTCAACGAGATTAATTTAGATAATACCGTGGTAATTTACACCTCTGATCATGGTCAATATTTTCACCCTGATAAAACGACTCATTGTACTTCAGGTGATGGAGCTCCTGCTACAGAAGGGATTGTTCCATTAATGTTGATGACAAATAATAAAACTTTACTTTCTGATTTCAATAAAGCTGCTGAAATAAATTATGATGGCACTGATCATTTTTCAATTTTCCCTACGGTTTTAAACTTATTTGGTTATTCAAAAAAAGAACAAAACCTCTACGGCGTTAACTTATTCGAACCTATTAATAATGATGTCGCTGCTTTTAATACAGGAGATATTTTGGGCATAATTTCAAAAGACACTATATGGAGAGAAGTTAGCAAGGAGGAGCGAATAGAATTTACACCTAATATTCATAATCCTTTGATGCTTAATAGTTTACTAACTAACTAAGTCCGCTTATAAACTATTCTAAAGACTGTTTGGATTAATCCTAGATCTCGAATAAACTTTTGCAAATCGTTTATCCAATTCTAATTGACCCTGCGTGTTGAAGTGCAAAAGGTCATCACTTTTCCCTGATTATTCTTTTTGTAATAGCAATTTTGCTTGATCACCAATGATCTTAATAGCAGCTTCTATTTTCTCATTGGGTACTGCTGAATAATTTAAACGTAGGCAGTTTTTATATTTTCCATTGGCTGAAAAAAGCGCGCCAGGCGCAATTCCTATATTAAATACTTGTAGGTTTTCATTTAACTCAAAACTATCTATAACTTCTGGCATCTCTACC
Organism: Cocleimonas sp.; assembly: GCA_036960615.1. Classification (GTDB taxonomy): domain Bacteria; phylum Pseudomonadota; class Gammaproteobacteria; order Thiotrichales; family Thiotrichaceae; genus Cocleimonas. Next base: position 17,974 of record JBALXO010000026.1, read on the forward strand.
CAAAGACATAAGCCCCCCTGTGGATAGCTAATTTTTGTTCCTATGGGAAAATAGCGGTGTACCCAATTAATCATGATATCGCGCCCACGCTGATATTGTTGTTTGGAATAACGCGTATGCTTTTCATATAAACCTTGCTGAATAAACTCAGCCATTGCCATTTGCGGTAATGTTGCTGAACCTAAAGTTGTAATGAATTTTAAATGTGTGAGTAGTTTCACGTAACCACCAGCAGCTACCCAACCCACTCGCAAACCAGGGGCTACAGTCTTAGAAAAAGATGAACACATTAATACACGACCTTCGGTATCGAAGGATTTGATAGTACTGGGCCTTGGTTTCTGGAAAGCTAAGTCTGCCCAAATATCATCTTCAATAATCACAAAGTTATAACGCGATGCGAGTGTTAATAGCTTCTTCTTTTTATCTTCTGGCATCAAATAACCCAATGGGTTGTTTGCATTAGGCACTAGCTGTATGGCTTTAATTGGCCATTGCTCCAACGCCATTTCAAAAGCAGGAAGACTAATACCTGTTTGAGGATGAGTAGGTATTTCAATAACCTTTAAGTTGTTAGATTGAATCGCTTGCATCGAACCATAGAAACTTGGTGAATCGATCGCAACGATATCGCCTGGCTTAGTAACTGCTTTTAGACTTAAAGACAAGGCTTCTTGGCAACCACTGGTGATAACAATATCGTCAGGGTGCGAGTAACAACCTGCTGTTTGCATTAACCGTGCTATCTGCACACGCAAATGCTCTAAACCTTTGCCTTTCGAATTCTCATACATACGTTGGGGCTGCTTTCGTGCTATATCAGCAAAAATACGATGAAATGGTTTAAGAGTTTTGAAATTGGTATTCGGTGAACCACTTCCAAGTGCCATAAAACTATGCGTATTTTCAGTGGTCGTTAATTTTAGTACCTCATCCCAATAAACAACTTCTACAGGCTTTTGTTCAGGACGACTGATATCAGGTAATAAGTCAGTATTTTGTATTTGTTGCACAAAATAACCAGACTTGGGTTTACTGATAACAACTCCAGTATCCTCCAATAACCTATAAGCTTCTTGTACCGTAGAAATACTCACACCACGAATTGCACTCATATCGCGCATAGAAGGTAACTTTTGCCCTGGCTGATAATAACCATGTTCAATGCTGTCTTTTAATTCCGTAGAAAATTGCTCATATAACTTCATTTTTTATATCAGATTATGTCATTAAGGCTAGTAAAGCATGGAGCATGACAGATTATCAAATGATAGTTTTTATGCGACACAGATTTCTTTTTAATAAGCGATACAGATTAGAAATTTAGTATCTGTATTGTATAAATAGTGATCTTAGTGAATCTGTAATCCATTCGTTTATACCTCTATTGTTAGGTCAAATAATATAAAGAGGCATTCCAATGAAAACGTTCATTAACAAACTTATTAGCTCAAGGATATTTACAGATTGCTTTACCCAAATAGAATCCTACAAGCATTTCTATAACAGCAGAAAGGCACTAGCTGCATTGGATGACAATATGTTGGAAGATATCGGAATAACTAGAGCTGAGGCAGAGAAAGAAGCTGCAAAACCTTTCTGGAGGAGTCACAAATACTCTTTAATAAAGAATAGGGCGAAGACAAAACAAACTAAAAAGCTCAATAACTTTAATAAAGTCAGACCTTAGAAAGTGCCAAGTCGAGGCTTAGTAGAGACAATGTGGAACGTTGCGACGATTACCTGCAAAGATGAGGTTTGTAAAACCTCATAAAAGGAGGAGAGTATCATTTTAGTTACTTGTAACAGATACAAAGACCGAAGTAGGACTTACTTCACCGCTAAATGAATCGTATAGGCAGCACCTTGTTTCATTTTCTTATAGTTACCAAATACTTCTTTTAGATTACGTTTCATATATTGGCGCAAACCGTTTACAGTTACCAAATACAATCTGCCATCTTTGTTTAAGTGTTTATGCGCATCATGAAGCATTAGCGACATCATCTCTTTGCCAACTTTCGCCGGAACGTTCGATGCAATTACATCAAAACGTTGCTTAGCATCAATGTGTTGAAAACCATTACTTAGCATGGCTTTAGCATTAGTAATCTTATTTACAGCTGCATTTTTATTGCTATATTCAACAGCCATAAAATCTTTATCTACGAGTAGGGTGTTTCCCTGTGGCGCTAGCTTTGCCATGGTTAAACCAATCGGGCCATAGCCACAACCTAAATCAAAACAATCATCACTTGGATTGATTTCGATATATTTCATCATTAACTTTGTACCTGCATCAATCTCACGTGGCGAAAAAATACCCCAAGTACTGTTATAACTTAGTGTTTGATCACAGAGTATTTCAGTGAATTTTATATCTTTACGATATTCGTCGAGCTGTTTTTGATTTAGCATTTTTTATGATTCTTAAAGTTTTATTTTGTTAGCAATAATTAGAAAAAAGCAGGCACTATTTGTTTACCAAGTAAATAAGCGTAAACCAATGCTGCTAATCCTATTAGCCACAAAATAGTAGCAACTGCCTTGCTTAAACCTTGTTTGATTGCAACGCCACCCAATATCACAAATGTCAGTAAGCAAATAAGTTTTGTAATGATGAAACTATTACCAAATGGAATTCCTGATAAATGCGCGGTGTACAATCCTAGCGAAACCATCACTAATACTAAGGTATGGTTTATTGCCGTAAGCACCACAGACCTTAGTTTTGGCGAACTAGCTAGCATTAAGCCTCCACGTACGAGATATAAAACAATAACCAAAATGGCGATGCCAGAGTGTGCTTTTGCTAATACATATGGATCCATGGTTGTCCTTCCTTAAACTGTTTATAGCGCTTACAAAACTGAAGCACTTTTTTCGTTATTTAATCTGCAGCTAAGCTATTAAAAATAACTTCTGCTTGTAGTTGTGCGTCTTCAGCAGAATCTGCCAAAGTACAAAAATGACCCATCTTACGGCCCTTACGTGCTTCTGCTTTACCGTATAAGTGTAGTTTAGTAGATCTGTTTTCTAGTATTTTTTGCCATTTAGGCTGAGCCATTTCGTTGTTACTATTGATCCACAAATCACCCAACATATTTGTCATAACAACAGGGCTGAGTAACTTACTATCGCCAAAAGGTAGACCGCAAACCATTCGTACTTGTTGTTCGAACTGTGAAGTTAAACAAGCGTCTATAGTGAAATGACCGCTGTTATGGGTGCGTGGCGCCATTTCATTTACTAATAGTTCGCCTTGTTTGGTCACAAAAAACTCAACCGCTAACACACCCACATATTCTAATTTATCAGCCAATCTTTTTGCCGCTGCTTGAGCTGCTGTAATAATATTTTGATCAACATTGGCTGGGCAAATACTTTGATAAAGAATGCCATCTTTGTGGATATTTTCAGATACAGGAAAACAATGCGATTCGCCATGTTGATTTCTGCCAAGGACTACTGATATTTCGCAATCTAAATCAATACGTTGTTCTAGAACACAGGCCACTTGTCCTGTTTCTTTATAAGCAGCTTCAACTTCGTCTGCACTATTTATAGTTTGTTGACCCTTGCCGTCATAACCAAAACGTGCAGTTTTTAAGATTGCTGGAAAACTTAAATCTTTAACTGCATCTGCAATATCAGAACTCGTATTTATAACACCGTAAGGTACGGGCAATAAACCACAAGAAAGAATAAAGGCTTTTTCAACAATACGATCTTGAGCTTTTTCAACCGCTTCAGCAGCAGGGTGAACAGGCACAGTCTCAGCTAATTTATTCAAAACATCAGCAGGAATATTTTCAAATTCAGTGGTGATTACATCGCATTGCTCGGCCATTTGAACTAGTGCATCTGCATCGTCATAAGCAGCGATAATATGTTTATCCGCTAATTGTCCTGCAGGGCTTCCAGTATCTGGCTCAAGTACAATGACCTTATAACCCATATTGCGTGCAGCGATAGTGAACATACGTCCTAACTGACCGCCGCCTAACATGCCTAATGTTGCTCCAGGAACTAATGGAGATAATGAAGATGAAGACATAATAGATTACTCTGGAGGAAGTGTCATTTGCATTGCTTTTTCAGATTGCGCTGCGCGGAACTCATCAAGTTGCTTTGATAACAATTCATCAGTGATAGCCAATAACGAGATCGCAAATAATGCTGAATTAGTTGCACCTGCTTCGCCAATTGCAAAAGTAGCAACAGGAATGCCTGCAGGCATTTGCACAATAGAGTGAAGAGAGTCTGTGCCATGTAAATAGCGTGATGGAACAGGTACACCAAGAATGGGGACTGTCGTTTTCGATGCCAACATACCAGGAAGATGTGCTGCGCCACCCGCACCCGCAATGATCGCTTTTAATCCACGTTCTTTTGCTGTGCTTGCATATTCAAACAATAAGTCAGGAGTACGATGCGCTGACACGACTTTATATTCATGCGGAATACCAAAAGCTTCTAATTGTTCAACTGCTTTAGCCATTATTGGCCAATCACTACTACTTCCCATTACAACGCCGATAACTGCTTTAGTCATGGTTTGTTCCTTAAATCACACGAAACGAAACATTATAACGTGAAAATATACTATTGGCATCATTCTTAGCTTATCTGTCCCTAAGCTAAACTTTCAGTTATTAGTCTAGAACGTAAGTTGCTGAATATTTGCGTTGATCCCCGGACTTACTTCAAGCATTAATCTAATCGGTGGACCAATATAGCGATTTAGATCTTCCTCAAATAACTGATCAAAATTACCAATCTCAGCGATGTCGCCTGCTGACTGACTTAACAATATCTTACGTCCGCCGCGATTATCCAAAGCATACAAACGGAAGAATTCATTTCCTCTTAGTTGCCCATTAGTATAATTCCAAAGTAACGATAACTTATTTTGGAAACCGCGCTTTAATGTTATCTGTGGAGAAATTGCCGATGTAGGCGTTTGTTGAGCCCAACCTCTCAGACCAGCTCCACCCAAACCATTTCTCTGCGCTGGGGCCACTGCTGGTTGCTGTGGTTGTAAATATCCATCCCAATTAGTTTGAGGTGCAGCTTTAACTACTGGCAGTGTTGCTTGTTTTTGGGACTGCTGGGCTTGTTGACGAGCTCTCTGTTGTGCCTGCTGTTGCGCTAATTGTTGCTGCTGTCTAGCCAGTTGTTGCGCTTGTGCATTAATGTTCGAAGCTACTGGTGGAACATAAGCTTTTCGAGGAGGCGTATAGGTTGATGTACTTCCTAGATATGCCATCAAAGCTGCATATTTAGGTGTCGATGGTTGATGTAAATGATCAAGCATACTAAAGAAGTTTCTTGGTTCTGGTTCACCAATACCGTAGTAATGTAACATTAAACCACCACCTGACTGTTCCCAAGTATCTAAAAAGCGCTGATAAGCTTGGCGCATGCGAGGGTCTTTTTGAACACTCATAAATAAATTAAGCACTTGCGGGTCTTTAACATTGTGTGGCGGATCATAACGAATTAAATGCTGACCTGATTCATAAGCAACCATTTCTAATCTATATTTATCTGCTAGTGCTTTATTCGCAGCTAATTGAGAGGCTAATAAAGGAAAAGCTCCACCTTTCGGACCATTAGCTAACATGCCACCGTTTAGAATTTCTTGAAACAAACGTGACTTGCCACCATCGGGGTCTCGAGTCCAACTTTTTACTGTTGCGCGATAATCTTTCTTCGCAATGTAATCACCAAAATAGGGTCCGATACCAAATGCATCAACATGGCGACCACAACCATTAGCAGGTTTCCATAAAGGACAATCAAGTATTTCTTTACCTACCCAAGGGACTGAATTCAAGGTACCAAGAGCACATTTAACACGATTACGTTGGCCACCAAATTCCTTTTTGAAAATCTGACACATTTGTACACTACGCATTGCATACCAATTTGCAGAAAGTAACACACGACGCTTTCCTTGAGGGACTTTTGGGTAAGGATATTTCCAAATCCTATCAGCTTCTCGAGCAGCATAAGTAGCATTGGGAAATATTGAATTCCATACTTCATTAGATAATTCGACATAAACTTTTTGATCTTTACGTAAACGGTTTTTAACCATACGCGCATATTTCTGCATATGATCATCGCTGGCTTTGTAAGGAATACTCAGCCACGGTGTTGCATTAATTGCATTAGCTAAATCAACCATGCGCTCTGCAGGTACACCTTTATCTCCAGTATAAAATGCCGTACCTATCGTTGCTCGTTCATTCCACTCTACTGCATCATTTGCTCTTATGTTAGACCACGGCATAAGTCTCAATGCATGCATGTCTCTGATACGGGCAATATAGTCTTTATTAAACACTTGGCGTTGATATGTTTTTTCCATCGCTTTTGGAACAATACGAATATTGCGAATGTAATCCCCATTTCTTCTTGGGTCAGTTCTAGTAATTTGAAGCTTTAAGTTTCGTTTTGGTGAGAGTAAATCAAACTCTATATGACCAGGGCGCTGATAACCCATACGTAGATCACCACTTATTTTCAGAACACCTTCACCATCATATAAAACCACATAACGACCCGTAGGGAAGAATTGAGATAGCTTCCATGTGGCAGTAACACTGGTGAAAATAGGCGATTCTTGCGGAGTAGGTAACACTCTAACCCAACCATTTCCATCGAGCTGAAGTTGGTCTTGTTCTTGAGAGTTTAAAGATGTTTTTTTCGTACAACCGGGATCAATGGGTTGTTGGGCACGCCAATCATATTCACATGAAGTAAACCAACCTTTCGCGCTTTTAAAAATATCTGTAAAAGGAATTGAAGTTGTAAGTTTACCCAAGCCACCAACATTGATACCCAGTTTAGGGTTATCACTGTATCTAGCACTACTAGTTTGAATACTTGCAACCGCAATAGTGATAAACACTATGGCTTTTATTAAACGGGATAACATCTTCTTACTCCTTGAAAACTCTTTAGTTTTTATAGCAATCCAGTGCTCAAACTATCAATGATTTTTTAGTACTCTTAACGTAGTTGTAAGTATCTATATTGGCAAATAGCTGATTTCTTTCATTCATCTATATCCGCGGTAAATAGGTAGTTTACATTTGTCTAATCTCTTAAAAGACACCCCCTACTTTTGGGGTGCTTTTCATCTTATTAATAACACTTTATTATAAGTGTTATTTCTCTGGCTGTGGTTCATTCTCTTAGTTCTAATCTCTTTCCTGCTATCACAATTAGCACTAGAACGGGTAAACCTATAATTGCAGTGATTAAAAAGAAACTCGAGTATCCTATCCCTTCTACCATCATTCCTGAATAACCACCCAACATTTTAGGAAAGAACACCATCAGCGAACTAAACAAAGCGTATTGCATAGCGGTAAATTTTATATTAGTTAAGCTAGATAGAAATGCTACGAATGCTGCGCTTGCAAGGCCTGCAGAAAGATTATCGGCTGATATAACCACATACAGCATTGGAAGGTTGTAGCCTATTTGCGCCAATAACATAAATAATAGATTCGTTACTGCAGATAATACCGCGCCTAAAAATAATATCTTCATTACCCCAAAACGTACAGATAACAAACCACCTAAAAAGCCACCTGCTATTGTCATCAATAATCCAAAGGTTTTAACAACGCTAGCTATCTCATTTTTTGAATAACCTAAATCTTGATAAAAAAGATTTGCGACAATTCCCATGACTATATCTGAAACTCGGTAGAAGCCTATAAGAGCGAGAATTAAGATAGCTAAATTAATTCCGTAACGTTTAAAGAAATCTGATATAGGTGTTACGTAAGTTTCTACGGCCATTTGTTTTTTTACAATGCCTGCATTAATTTGAAGAATAGCAAGAACTACAGCAACACCAATTGCTGTAATCAAACGCATAAACTCAACGATAAATCCTGCAATACTCTTATTGGAGAAAATCTCTGTTAATGACGTTTTTATATTATTAACAAGATCGCTGCTAAAGTAGAAAACAGCAATAAAGCCCGCAACACTGATTGCGAATAACAATAAAAAACGTAAATAATCGTTAGATGAATAGTTAACACTATCATCGCGAGCTTCTGGTTCTTTTATAAATAATGTAGTTGCAACTCCAATTAGCATCACCCCTGCCATTATCGAATAACTGTATTGCCAAGCTTGATAGTTATAACTGCCTTTATCCGATCCAAAGTAACTGGCTATGTACAATGCTCCAGCTCCCGCAACTAACATACCGATTCGATAACCTGCGATATACGTTGATGACATTAAGGTCTGCAGATTGGTGTCAGCTGATTCGATACGATAAGCATCGATAACTACATCTTGTGTTGCTGATGAGAAGCCCAGTAATACTGCGGCTAATGCCATTAGCGTAAGGCTGTTTGGATTAGTAGGATCTGTTTGGGCCATCCACAATATTGCACCAATTATTGCAATTTGCGACAGCAGCATCCAGCTACGACGCCTACCTAGGAGCTTAGTAAAATAGGGAATAGGTAATTTATCGACTAACGGCGCCCAGACAAACTTGAAAGAATAACCTAATGCTGCCCAACTGAAAAAAGTAACCGATGACTTACTTACGCCAGCTTCACGTAACCATAAACCCAATGAGGAAAATATTAGTAAGATAGGTATTCCGGCTGAAAAGCCGAGAAATAACATTGTAATAACACGAGGGTGTTTAAATGCTTTTGCTGTTTCTAACCAGGTTCGGTCTTTTAGGTTTACTGATTCAGTCATACTAACCCAGTTAATTGTTACCGATGCTGTTCGTGTCTTTTAATGCCCTAAATAGAATTAAAAAAGACACTCCCCTACTTTTTGGCACTTTCTAGCGTGTAGTCGTAATCGATTATTAGTGGAGCATGATCCGAAAAACGCTCTGTTTTATAAACTTCTGTATTTTGTACCTTACCTTTCATACTTGGTGTCAGTATGTGGTAATCAATCCGCCATCCGGTATTATTTGCATAAGCCTGACCACGGTTAGACCACCATGTATAAGCATGCTCTTCTTGTTCTATCTCTCTAAAAGCATCAACAAAGCCTACATTGTCAAACAAAGTATCTAACCAGGCGCGTTCTTCAGGTAAAAAGCCCGAGTTTTTTTTATTGCCTTTCCAATTACGTATATCTTCATTTTTATGTGCGATATTCCAATCACCACAAATTATACAGTCTCTACCTGATGCTTTCATGGCTTCCATCTTTTCCATGAAAAAATCCATCATGCGATATTTGAAAACCTGACGCTCTTCTTTAGCTGAGCCTGAAGGTAGGTATAACGAAATAATACTTAGATTACCAAAGCGCGCTTCTAGATACCGGCCTTCAGAATCAAATTCTTCATGACCCATCCCAATTATTAACTCATCGGGTTCCGCTTTACAGTATAACGCGGTCCCACTATAGCCCTTCTTAATCGCATCATGGTAGTAAGCATGATTAGGATGAAACATCGGATCTTCTAACTGATGCACCTGAGCTTTGGTTTCTTGAATACAAACCACATCCGCATCTTGTGTCTTTAACCAGTCAAAGAATCCTTTCTTTGCAGCTGCTCGTATTCCGTTTGTATTTGCAGTGATTATTTTCATTTATTCTTTATAAATCAAATAGATAGATAGTAAAATTTAACGTGATTTTTGATTACTCGTTATTTATAACTTATACGTCTAAGTTCGCTACGTTCAATGCATTTTTCTCAATGAACTCTCTACGAGGTTCAACTAAATCACCCATTAGAGTAGTAAATACTTCATCTGCTTGATAAGCATCTTCGATTTTTACTTGCAACATTCTACGCGTTTCAGGATCCATTGTGGTATCCCAAAGCTGATCTGGGTTCATTTCTCCCAAACCCTTGTAGCGTTGGATATTTAAACCGCGTTGACCTTCTTTCATTAACCAAGCCATTACATTATCAAAACGAGATACGTATTCACGACGTTCACCACGTTGAATATAACTTTTCTCATTTAACAAGCCATCAAGTTTTTGATTTAATCCAAAAATATGATTACTTTCTGGACTGCTAAAGAAGTCTTTATTAAAGAAATATTCGGTATCAACGCCATGCATTCTACGAGTAATTTGAATAGCCCAATCATCACCTTCAAGTGCTTTAAATTCTGCTTTATAGTTTCTAGTGCCGTTAAATTTATCATTCGCAGCTTCAGCTGCAGTATTCAACCATTTAGAAGCAACATCCTTCGATATCTCACTAGCACCGGTGCTATTAAATAACATAGCTTCCAAAATATCTGCATCATATCGTCTAGCTAAGCGTTTGATAATATTAGATATAACTAAATATTCTTTGGCTAATTTCTCTAATGACTCACCCTTGATTGCAGGTGAAGCTTCATCTACAAATACACCAGCATCTTCTAAAGCTAACTGCAACAAACGATCATTAAGCTCATCATCATCTTTTACATATTGTTCTTGCTTACCTTTCTTTACTTTATAAAGTGGCGGTTGAGCAATGTATATATGGCCTCTTTCTACCAACTCTTTCATCTGTCGATAAAAGAATGTTAATAGTAGTGTTCTGATGTGAGATCCATCGACGTCGGCATCGGTCATTATTATGATACGGTGATAACGTAGCTTGTCTGGATTAAATTCTTCTTTACCAATACCACAGCCGAGAGCTGTAATTAGTGTACCGACTTCAACAGAACTTAGCATTTTGTCAAAACGAGCTTTCTCTACATTAAGAATTTTACCTTTAAGCGGTAATATTGCCTGAGTACGTCTATCCCTTCCTTGCTTTGCAGAACCACCAGCAGAGTCACCCTCCACTAGGTATATTTCGCTAAGCGCAGGATCTTTTTCCTGACAGTCTGCTAACTTGCCTGGCAAACCGGCAATATCTAATGCGCCTTTACGACGTGTCATTTCTCTTGCTTTACGAGCAGCTTCTCTTGCTCTACCCGCTTCAACCATTTTACTACAAATTATTTTTGCTTCTTTCGGGTTTTCAATTAAGAAGTTTGAAAGACTTTCTCCCATCGCCGACTCAACAATACCTTTAACTTCAGAAGATACGAGTTTATCTTTTGTTTGAGATGAAAATTTAGGGTCTGGAACTTTAACTGATAATACAGCCGTTAAGCCTTCACGAGCATCGTCACCTGTAAGAGCAACTTTATCTTTTTTGTTATTAGATAAAATTCCTTCTTTTTCGATGTACTGATTTAAGGTTCTTGTAAGTGCAGTTCTAAAGCCTGACATATGTGTTCCGCCATCTCGCTGCGGAATATTATTAGTGAAGCAATAGATATTTTCTTGGTAGGAATCATTCCATTGCAGGGAAACTTCAACACCAACGTCGTCTTTAGAAGTATCAAAACTAATGACTTTTTCATGGATTGGGGTTTTCTTCGCATTTAGGTGACTTACGAATGCGCTAATACCACCATCGTATTCAAATACTATTTCTTCGCCTTCGCCACGTTCATCGATAAGATGAATTCGAACACCTGAGTTTAGGAAAGACAATTCGCGTAGTCTTTTAGCTAAAATATCGAAGCTATATTCAGTTATAGCAAAAATATCTTTGCTAGGTAGAAAACGAACCTTTGTACCGGTACTTTCAGAATCACCAACTTCTGCCATTTCTGTAACTGGATCACCCATCGCATATTCTTGGCGATGTACTTTTCCACCACGTTGAATCGTTAGCGTAAGTTTCTCTGACAAAGCATTTACAACCGAAACGCCAACACCGTGTAAACCACCAGATACTTTATAAGAATTATCATCAAACTTACCACCGGCATGTAACACCGTCATAATAATTTGTGCTGCTGATCCACCATCTTCGTGTTCATCGACAGGTATGCCACGACCATCGTCAGTAACAGTCACAGAACCGTCTGTATTGAGTTTTACGGTGATTTCAGAACAATGCCCTGCTAGGGCCTCATCAATAGAGTTATCGACGACCTCAAACACCATGTGGTGCAATCCTGTACCATCGTCAGTATCGCCAATATACATTCCAGGGCGTTTTCTTACTGCTTCTAGTCCTTTTAGGACCGTTATACTGGAAGAATCGTAGTCTTGTTGTTCAGCCATTTTTTTATCCATTATCATTCAGTGGGTATAACAGTTAATAAGTTTGTTTTTAATAAATCAGTATCTATTCAGATTGGTGAAAAATTTATTTAATACACATTAATTTAACCAGGAAATTATACACCAATTGTAAACGAATGTACTCAGATTGATGTGAGCCTTTAAATCATTTTTAAGATTTTTATAGTATGTTATTCAGATGTGAATGAACCATGTTTCACGTGAAACACTTTTGATTCTACTCCAGCGATTTCGATTATATTGGTGCTGGTAATTATTAATTGTTTATCAAGCTTAGATAAATATTTTAACAGAAGCTCTTTATTTGCCGTATCAAGTTCAGCAGCTAAGTCATCAATGAGTAAAACTCCCTGACCTGAACTAGTTATGGAAATGCTATTGCTTTGCGCAAGCAACAAACAAATGGCCAAAAGCTTCAACTGTCCTCTAGATGCAGATTCCATTGCGGGGGTAGAATTCAATAATATATTAAAATCAGCTCTATGAGAGCCAGCAGTAGTTCTTTTAACTTTAAATTCGTATTCTTGTTTTTGCTTATAATATTCCAATAGAGATTTAGTATCTAATTTTTGATCCTTAGGAAATCCTGTCTTAAGCTCTAATTGAATATTTAAACCATTTAATAAGTTTTCACCAATTTCATTCACTATCGGTTGAAGAAGTTTTATAACATCACTCCTATATCGAATTAAATCTGGTTGGAGTAAAACCAATTCTTCTGTCCATTTATCTAATGAATAAGCATGTTTTGACGATTTTAGGCATATATTACGTTGACGAAGAATATGCTGATATTTTTTCCATTTAGATAAAAAATCAGGAAAAACGTAAAAAGCAATCCAATCTAGATAAGAACGGCGTATTGCCGGTGAACCAGTAATAAGATCTATAGAATTCGGGTGAATAACAGTAATCGGTAAATATGAGCTAAGTTCAGCTTGAGTATAAACATCCTGTTTGTTTATTCTTATTTTTGTTTTACTACTACTTTTTTCAATTCCAATGTTAGACAAGTCATGGTTTGAATTAGAAGTATCGATGATTCCAGCGCTGACTAAAATAGAATCTTTTTTGTCGCTAATGACCTCTTTGATATGAGACGTTCTGAAAGATCGACCTTTTGATAAAATATTTAAAGCTTCAAGTAGACTGGTTTTACCTGAAGCATTAGGCCCAACAATAATATTTAAATCGGGGGAAAACTCTAAAGAAACTGAATTGAGTAATCTGCAATCATTAATTGTTATATTTTTTATCCACATAAGACAAAAATAGACACCCCATCACTTTTTAGCATTTTCACGTTAACCTGGGAAATAAGTCATTCATCAGATATTGATGCTTTTGCTAATTAGGGTATGAGCAGGCAATAAACTATAATCTAATCGGCATGACAACATAACGTGTCAAAGAATCATCAGGAGAATGCAACAAAGCACTACTGTCCGGTGTCGATAGTTCCAAGTTTAAGGTATTACCTTCAAGATGATTAACTGCTTCAAGCAAGTAGGTTACATTGAACCCAATCTCAAACAAGTCACCAGAATAATTAATATCTATTTCTTCTTCAGCACTTTCGTTTTCTGGATTGTTACTATGAAGTGTCATCATACCGTCTAATAATCTTAAGCGAATACCACGAAATTTTTCGTTAGATAAAATTGATACGCGAGCAAGAGTGCTTTTAAATTGTTCTCTGTCTAATTCAATAGTGTGATTGCAGTTGGCAGGAATAGCAGCTTCATAATCAGGATATTTGCCATCAATCAATTTTGAAGTAAACCTAATATTATCTTTATGAACTCTAATGTGATTATCACTAATTTGTAATGTTACAGGTAAATCACTGGTCCCATCTAATAAACGAGAAAGTTCTAATATTCCTTTTCTAGGAACTATAATTTTTAAAGAGTTATCAGAATCATTAGGAAGATGGAATTCAGAAACAGCTAACCTATGACCATCAGTTGATACCGATAATAATTTATTGTTGCTAAGTTCTAAAAGCAATCCATTCAAATAATATCTGACATCTTGATTAGCCATAGAAAAAGAAACTTTTTCTAATAATATTTTAAGATCTTTCTCTGGAATATTAATCTCATTTTGAATGGGAATATCATCCAACAATGGATATTCATCAGCAGGAAGGGTGGCTAATTCAAAACGACTTCTAAGACCTTTGATATGTAAGCGATCACCCTCAGTTTCAAACATAACAAAACAATCAGCAGGTAAAGCTTTACAAATTTCAAATAGTTTACGAGCGGGTGCAGTGATTTGCCCAACTTCTTCTGCTTGTGTTGGAAATTCAGAAGACATTTCTATTTCTAAATCAGTGCCAACAAGCTTTAGATTATTTTCTGTTGCATGGATCAAAATATTTTCGAGAATTTTACTCGTATGCTTTTTTTCAACAGCTCCAACAACATGGGTTAATTGTTCGAGTAAAGTTTCTTTAGAAATAGTAAGTTTCATAGTATTTGTTCAATGTTATGTTGTTTATATTATATATATATTAAAAGATAATAGTAATAATAAGGGTTAGTAAATTTTCTTAGTAACTATTTAAAACAATTTAAAATCAATTACTTGAAGCTAAATAGAGCTGTACATAATCATTGTAAAACTTCACCATGATTATGTGTATGGTATGTGGATAAGTACCTATTCTAAATTACCTAAATATTTATCCACAGCTTTCAAAAGAATTTATACCATCTTTAATCAGAGTTTATTAAACGGTTAAAATACAAAATAATCTGAATTTTAACGCGTCAAAGTTCTTTCTAAAATACGGTAACTTTCATCCAAAGTTGTATCTTCTGTTCTTAACTCTTTAATCTTTTTACAAGCATGAATCACAGTCGTATGATCTCTATTACCAAAATATGTGCCAATCTCGGGAAGACTATGATTTGTTAATTCTTTAGAAAGACTCATTGCAACTTGTCGCGGTCTAGCAATAGAGCGTGTACGTCGTTTAGAATCTAAATCTGAAGTTTTAATATTGTAATGTTGAGCTACGGTCTTTTTAATGTTATCAACCGTTACCATTTTATCTTGACTGGCAAGTTGATCCCTAAGCGCTTCATGAACAAAATCTAGAGTAATATCAGTACGTTGATGTAAGCGTAAGCTTGCTAATACGCGTTGTAATGCCCCTTCCAAATCTCTTACATTAGATCGAAAACGTTTAGCAATAAAAAATGCGGCATCTTTAGGAAGTGTTAAATGATACTGCTCTACCTTAGATGTCAATATGGCAACACGAGTTTCTAGCTCTGGTGGCTCAATTTCAACGGTGAGGCCCCAATTTAGTCTCGAACGTAGTCGATCATCGATTCCTTCAACATCTCTCGGATAACGGTCACTGGTTAAGATAATTTGCTTTTGTCCTTCAAGTAAAGCATTGAAGGTATGAAAAAATTCTTCTACCGATCGATTTTTGCCTGCAAAGAACTGAATATCATCAATCAACAGAGCATCAACGGTACGGTAGTAAACCTTAAACTGATCAATGCTATTAGTTCTTAGTGCAGTAATCATGTCGTTTACAAAACGCTCTGAGTGAAGATAAACGACTTTTGCCTGGGGATTATTTTCACGAATCTTGTTGCCAATGGCATGCATTAAGTGAGTTTTACCTAAACCAACACCACCATAAATAAACAAAGGATTGTAAGATTGACCAGGGTTGTCACCGACTTGCTTTGCCGAAGCGACAGCAAGTTGATTCGATTTACCTTCAACAAAATTATCAAATGTCATTGAAGGATTTAAATTATTAGTAAAACTTTTTTGATTGATGACAGGATTAGGAGATGAGGCAACTTCAACCCTTTTATTTAAAACAGGGGTTTGTTCATCACTAATACTGCTAGTTTGAAAAGGTAAGGTATCGCCTGCACCTATTTGTAAAATAACTTGGACTGGTTCGCCGTTAGCTATTATTTTAATCTTTTCTTTAATGGTATCTAGATGATGATCTTTAACGTGTTGATAAACAAAGGTATTTGGTGCAAGTAATACAAGAATATTGTCATGCTGGGTACCATGCAAAGTACGCAACCAAGTATTAATTTCTTGATCGCTTAGCTCTGATTCTAATTTATTAAGGCATTGTTGCCAGAGCATTGCTGGAGACTCCTGTCTATTGGTTAATTATTAACACAGATAAGGTTTAGACCTTAAACTATTAGTAGCTCTGATTATTTTATATGAATTCGAAGATTTTAAGATTATCTGTTGGGGGACAGAATCTGACTAATGATTGAATCAATACTATTTTTATACTGTAAAACAGGTCAAAGTGACATTTTAACTGAGTAGTCATTGACTAAAATTTGAGACTAAATATTACTGCTATTTGTAAGTTATCCACAAGCAGTTTTTCATCTTATAAAATAATAAATCCGTTGACATTTAAGCTGTTGTAGCGTATTTTTTCCGCCCTTCGTATTCTATCGACAGATTTTTCTTAAAAAGAATGTTTATCGCTAGAACGTTTAATAAAATTACCAACTATCTAAGATAGATATTTAATAGGTTTAATCATGAAAAGAACATTTCAACCAAGTAATCTAAAACGTAAACGCACTCACGGTTTCCGTGCACGTATGAGTACTGTTGGTGGCCGCAAAGTATTAAAATCACGTCGTGCTAAAGGTCGTGCTGTTCTTTCTTGTTAATTTTTTAACAATTAAGAATATTTTAACGGCAATATAAACCAACGACCTATTCAACATTATTGTGAATAACACGTGTGTTGAAGATGATGTTTCGATGGATATTGTCATGACTTTAAGTGAAAGCGATACTGATTTTCACTTTTGTCGAAACCAAAAACTGCTCACTGCTGACAACTACAAACATGTATTTAGTAAGTCACAGCGTTTTGGTAACAAATCTTTTACGGTTTTAGCTAGAGAAAACGATCTAGGTCATCCGCGCCTTGGTTTAGCCATATCAAAGAAGTCCGCAAAACGGGCAGTTGATAGAAACCGTATTAAAAGAATTTTTCGTGAAAGCTTTCGCTTACACCAGCATAAACTCCCAAATGTTGATATTATCGCTATGTGTAAATCTGATGTACTTTCATTGGATAAGCAAGAAATGCATAAGCAAATTGAAACACAATGGCGTTTTATGCAGAAAAAATTCTTAATTTCAACAACAACTGATTAGAGTCTGTAAGCCATGGAGCAACAACGTCCTTTTTTATATTTAAGTTTATTCTTTTTGGGTTTTCTTATTTGGTCAACATGGCAACAGAAAAATGCGCCACCGCCGCCAGTAACAACTACTACAACTAGCAGTTTTGCAGAAAACCCTGTTTCTGTCCCTACGTCAGTGCCTAGTGCTGCAATACCTACAGGGGATAATACTGCTGCAGTTCCTCAAGCTAACTCTATTAATGAAAATATAGCTAAACTAGTTCACGTTAAAACGGACGTTTTAGAAATTTATATAAATACTGTCGGTGGAACAATTGTTCAAGCAGATTTACCTGCATTTCCTATTAGCTTAGAAGAGCCCGATGTAGGCGTTCGCATAATCAATAAAGAAAAAGATTATGCTGCTCAGTCTGGTTTAGTTCATTCTGCCCTTGCAGGTCAAAACACTAGTGATTTTGCACCTAATCATTACTCTACTTTTAATGCGACTCAACAAGAATACGTTTTAAAAGATGGCCAAAATACTATCGAAGTACCATTAACTTGGTCTAAAAATGGGATAATGGTTACTAAGACATTTACCTTTGAGCGTGGTAACTACTTAATAAAGCAAAGTCAGAAGATAGATAACAATTCTGGTAATAACTGGTCTGCGAGTGAGTATCTACAGCTTAGCCATGCTGAACATACACGCAATGGTAGTTTATTAGCGGGCGATGTTGCCTATACAGGTGCTGCCTACTACAACGAAAAATATATTAAAGTTAGTTTTGATGATATCAGTGATGAAAATCTCAGTGATAAGGTTACTGGTGGTTGGGCTGCTATTATTCAACACTACTTTGTTGGTGCTTGGATACCAGAAGCAGAAGCAGAAAATAATTATTATACAATTTTTGATGAGTCTAGAACGCGTCACATTATTGGCGTTAAATCTCCTTTAAAAGCAATTGCTAATGGCCAATCAGATACATTCAACAGCCAGTTTTATATTGGACCTACAGACCAAGATTCACTCGCAGAAATATCAAAAGGTTTAGATTTAGCAGTAGACTACGGAATATTTGCGTTTGTATCTAAACCAATTTTTGCTGTCATGAGCTTTATTAATAGAAATATTGTTAGCAACTGGGGTTGGACAATCATTTTATTGACGATGTTTATTAAAATATTATTCTTTTACCCGTCAGCGATGAGTTATAAATCGATGGCTAAAATGAAGAAATTAGGTCCTAAGATCAAAGAAATTGCTGAAAAGCATAAGAATGATCCCCAGGCTAAACAAAAAGAGACAATGAATTTTTACCGTAAGGAGAAGATTAATCCTTTAGGTGGTTGTTTGCCTATGTTAATACAAATGCCCGTTTTTATGGGTTTGTATTGGGTACTTCAAGAAAGTGTTGAATTGCGCCAAGCACCTTGGGTTCTTTGGTATAAAGATTTATCTTTAAAAGACCCATTCTTCATCTTGCCGCTAATTATGGGCGCGAGCATGTTCATTCAGCAGAAACTGAATCCACCTGCCGTAGCAGACCCAATGCAACAGAAGATATTTACTTATTTGCCTGTAGTATTTACCGTGATGTTCTTATTCTTCCCTGCTGGTTTAGTACTTTACTGGGTAGTAAATAATATTCTTTCTATATTCCAACAGTGGTTTATTAATAAGAAAATCATTGGCGATACAAAAATCGCCTAGTTCAGCGTATAGTTTTATTATGTAACGCAGTTTCATACAACTTGTTAGCATTGAGTAGGGTATTGAGTTCATGACAAACGTCACAGAAATCACAGATACCATTGCAGCAATAGCAACACCTTCCGGTCGTGGAGGTGTTGGCATCATTCGCGTATCTGGCCCTCAAGTTACAGATATTGCAGAACATATACTGGGTAAACTCCCACAGCCTTTTAAAGCAAGTCATCGTCTATTCAAAGATAGTCAACAGCAAACCTTAGATGATGGCGTTGCGTTGTACTTTCCTGGTCCTAATTCGTTCACAGGCGAAGATGTCATAGAATTGCAAGGCCATGGCGGCCATATCGTTATGGATATGCTAATGGAGCGCTGTCTTGAATTAGGCGCGCGCGTAGCCAGACCTGGTGAATTTTCTGAACGTGCCTTTTTAAACGATAAACTTGATTTAACCCAAGCAGAAGCTATTGCTGATTTAATCGACTCGGGTTCAGAACAAGCTGCCCGATCAGCCTTACGTTCTTTACAAGGTGACTTCTCTAAAGCGATTAATTCATTACTTATCAAAATGATTGAAATGCGCGTTTTCGTCGAAGCAGCATTAGACTTCCCAGAAGAAGAAATAGATTTTCTTGCTGACGAAAGTGTGATGATTAGAATGAATGCGATTAAAGATCAATTAGCAGACATAACGGCTAAAGCGACTCAAGGTAGTTTATTAAGAAACGGATTAAATCTTGTAATTATTGGTGAACCAAACGCAGGCAAGTCTAGTTTGCTAAATGTCCTTTCTGGCAATGAATCAGCAATCGTTACTGACATTGCCGGTACAACCAGAGATGTCTTACATGAATCGATAAACCTCGATGGAATGCCATTGCATTTAGTAGATACAGCAGGCTTACGAGAGAGCGATGATGTAGTAGAGAAAATTGGAATAGAACGCGCATGGCAAGCCGTAGAAAAAGCAGATATTGCGCTTTTGTTATTAGGCGAATCCCATATAGCTACTAGTAGTGAAGAAATAGTTAAGAAGTTACCTGAAGCACTACCTTTACTCGTCGTACAAAATAAGATTGATTTGAGCAGTGAAGAAGCAGGAAAACGCGGTGAGAAAATCTATATCTCAGCAAAACAAAATATAGGCATTGATGTTTTAAAAGAAGAATTAAAACAACGTATGGGCTATCAAAACAATGGAGAAGATATCTTCATTGCTCGACGTCGACATTTACGTGCCTTAGAAAATACCCGTCAATTAGTTAACAATGCAGAAATTCAATTAGTTGAATTCAATGCAGGAGAATTGATGGCAGAAGAACTAAGACTTGCTCAAGATGAGTTGGGAAAAATTACTGGCAAGTTTACCTCTGATGATTTATTAGGTGAAATATTCAGTAGTTTTTGTATTGGTAAGTAAATGAATACTAAATAGAAGAATACCCAGAAAGTAGGGGGGTGTCTCATTAGCTATATAATCTGAGTCGTACTCCCCATTAGATTCTGTTAGGAAAAACAATGTCAGTAGAAGCCGCAATCTCATTTTTTATAGCTATCTTTATTTTTGGTATTACTCCCGGACCTGGAATATTTGCTTTATTAGGTAAGGCTTTAACTTCAGGCGTCAAAGACTGTTTTCCTTTATCTTTGGGCATGACAATAAGCGATATCGTGTATCTAATCTTAGCGACCTTCGGTTTAGCTGCGATTGCTGAAAATTACTCAGGCTTATTTTTAGCAATACGATTTATTGGTGCGGCTTACCTAATATATCTAGGTTACAAAATGTGGACAGCCGAGGTAACTACAGACTTCAAAAAAAGTGACGAACAATCAAAATCAAGATCATGGATAAGTGGTTTCGTTCAAGGGTTTTTAATCTCAGCATCGAATCCGAAAGTGATTTTATTCTACATTGCTTTTTTACCTACATTTATAGATTTAACCGTACTTACTGGCTCTGATATTTTTCTAATTTCAGTACTTACTTTTTTTGCTTTAATGATCGGTTTAATGCTGGTCTCATTTGGTGCGTCCTCTGTTAGGCAATATTTGAAATCTAAAAAAGCGATTCAAAGCTTAAACAGAACAGCAGGCAGTATCATGATTGGTGCAGGTTTGTTTTTAGCGAGTCGCGGTATTAGTAATTGATTAATCATTGTGATTAAGTGGATATCTTTAAAAGACACCCCATGCCTTTTTGGCATTCTCTAGAAATACTTTTCGGACGACACATGTCCGGGTTTGCGATTAAGATGTCTATCCATCCCGCGTTTCTTCAAAACTGCTTTGGTATCTTCGAGTAAACCATTATTTCCGCATAACATTACA
>JBALXO010000027.1:0-39141 GCA_036960615.1 Cocleimonas sp.
ATTCACCTGAAATCAGAACCTAGAAGCATCGAACTAATTAGTCGTTTAAATCGAGTTAAAGGCGCTACCTCTCAAATAGTGGAAATGCGAAATGATCTTTTGGGTTTTCTTAAAAGTGACCCTCAACTAAAACCATTGGATGATGATTTCAAGCACTTACTAATATCTTGGTTTAACCGAGGTTTTTTAGAACTGAAAAGCATTGATTGGTCTACTTCAGCAGAAATACTAGAGCGGATTATTAAATATGAAGCAGTTCATGAAATACAAGGTTGGGACGATCTACGTCGAAGAGTGATTGAACCGGACCGTCGCTTATACGCTTATTTTCATCCTGCTATGGTAAATGAACCTTTAATATTCGTAGAAGTGGCATTAGTTAATGGAACGCCAGATGCAATTCAGCCTATTCTCGCTTCAGATCGTGAATCCATTGATCCGAGTAAGGCAAATACTGCAGCGTTTTATTCCATCTCTAACTGCCAGCCTGGTCTACGCGGCATTTCATTTGGAAACTTCCTAATCAAAAAAGCTGTAATGGAATTACAACGAGAATTACCTTCTATTAAGAATCTTGTTACTTTATCGCCTATCCCAGGTATCACACGTTGGTTTGATGAGGAATTACAAAACCCAACAGGAATGTTGAATGACTCTCAGTTAGTGTTTCTTAAAAACTTAAAAGCTACGAATAAATTGCCTAAGAATAAAGAAGATGTCGCTAGTTTTCGTGAAATTGCTGCTAGTTATTTAGTACAAGCGCGCTCTGCTAGAGGAGATGTTTATGATCCAGTTGCAAGATTTCATTTAGGTAATGGCGCGGCTGTTAAAAATATAAACGCTAATGCAAACCTTAATAAAACCAGTGATGGAGAATGGAAAGGCTGGGGATTGATGGTTAATTATGAATATAAGTTGGATGATATAGAAAAAAATCATGAAGCATTTGTGAATGAAAATGTTGTTATTCATTCATCTGAAGTACAAAATTTGGTCAAGAAAGGAAGTAAGAAAGGCTAGTCATTCTTAATATTGATCAAAAGTAGGGGGGTGTCTTTTTATCTATTGTTGATATTATTCTAGCAAGAACAAACAAATAACGGCTCAATTAGAGCCGTTATTTGTTTGTTGCAATGGTTTGTTCTAAATATGCTTAAGCATCAACCTCAGGTAGTTTCACTTGTACACTCAATTCACGTAATTGCTTTCGCGGAACATCCGCAGGAGCATCAGTTAACATACAAGCCGCAGTCTGTGTCTTAGGGAATGCAATAACGTCACGGATAGAGTCTGTATGAGTCATTAGCATCACTAAACGATCCAAGCCAAACGCAAGTCCACCTAATGGAGGACAACCGAATTTAAGTGCTTTTAATAAGAAGCCAAATTTGTCTTCTGCTTCTTGTTCTGAAATACCTAGCATTTCAAATACAGCTGATTGCATATCAGGTTTATGGATACGAATTGAACCACCACCGACTTCATAGCCGTTGATAACCATATCGTAAGCGTCTGATAACGCAGCACCGGGATCAGCTCGTAATTCTTCAACAGTACCCGTTGGTGCTGTAAACGGATGATGAAGAGCTTGCCAGCGGTTTTCTTTGTCGTCCCATTCAAACATTGGGAAATCGATAATCCAAAGCGCTGCCCAATCGCCTTCGAGTAGTTCTAAGTCTTTTGCGAGTTGTTCACGTAATGCACCTAGAGCGTCATTAACAACTTTTGTTTTGTCTGCACCAAAAAAGATTAAATCACCGTCTTCAGCTTTAGTTTCTTTCATGATGTTCATTGCGACTTCATCAGGTAAGAATTTTAAAATAGGGGAATTCAAGCCTTCCACACCATCTGCCAATGAATTGACTTTAATATAAGCCAAACCACGCGCGCCGTAACGCGAAACAAACTTAGTGTAGTTGTCGATGTCTTTGCGTGAAAGCGCTGCGCCTTTAGGCACACGTAACGCAGCAACACGACTACCTTGGTCGTTTGCAGGACCAGAGAAGACTTTAAAGTCTACGTCTTTCATCTGTTCACTAACTTCAACAAGTTCTAATGGATTACGCATGTCTGGCTTGTCTGAGCCGTATTTGTGCATTGCATCGGCATAAGTCATCTGTGGAAACTTATCCCCAAGATCTACATCACCGATATCTTTGAACAACTTACGGATCATGTTTTCCATCATGCCCATTACGTTTGAGCTTTCAACGAAAGCCATCTCGACATCCACCTGAGTAAATTCCGGCTGACGGTCAGCACGTAAATCTTCATCACGGAAACAACGTGCCATTTGATAGTATCTATCAATTCCACCCATCATCAACATTTGCTTAAATAGCTGTGGTGATTGCGGTAAAGCGAAGAAGCTGCCTGGATGGGTTCGTGAAGGAACGATATAGTCTCGCGCTCCTTCTGGAGTGGCTTTAGTAAGAATAGGTGTTTCAACTTCTAAGAAGTCATTGTCATCAAGATAACGCCTCATGTTAGATGTCATTTTAGATCGTGTCTTCATGCGCTTTTGCATTTCATCACGACGTAAATCAACGTAACGATACTTTAAGCGCACATCTTCGTTAACATCATCATCTAATTGGAATGGAGGAGTATCAGAAGCACTTAGCGTTTCTAACTCAAGTGCAAATATTTCAATCTTTCCGCTGGTAAGGTTCTCGTTAATCATACCTTCTGGTCTAGCGCGGACTGTGCCACGAATACGTAAGATATGTTCATTACGAATGGTTTCTGCAGTATTGAACATCTCTTTATCATCAGGGTCAAAAACAACTTGAACAAGACCTTCAGAATCACGCAAATCAACAAAAATAACACCGCCATGATCACGACGACGATTAACCCAGCCACATAGTGTGACTTCTTGATCCATTAGTGTTTCATCAACCAATCCACAACGATGAGTACGCATAGTTAAAACCTGTTTTTTGTATTATAAAATAAGGCGGAATATTAAGCGTTGTGGGGTTTGGGTGCAAGTTATTGCGTTAAATGTCCAGTGTTTATCTAAGCAATAATTCATGCCTGATTCATTACATTTGTTTTACACTGAAACTAATATCATCTAAATCATTAACAGTGAGTATCTATGTCGGGTTTTATTCGCCTTATCGGATCAACGTGCCTTTTTCTATGGATAGCAGCAATGTTTTTTGGTAATGACTTCAAAAGTTTTTTCCCATCTGAATATAGAGTCTATACCGAGGACTTAATTAATCATAAATGGATGTTATTGGTGATAGGCATCATTCTTTCAATAGTTGGTACTGCAACCAAGGTCAAAGAGCGAATTGCAAAGAACAATAAAAATCACAACGTTACTGACCTATCTACAAACAATAAAACGGAGTCTCTTAATTCTGTTCTTTTAAAGAAAGATTTTATAGCTGAGCAATTCCATCATAAAACCCAACAGTTTATTGACACTCAACAAGGACACTTAAAAGAATTGGCTCTTAAGGTCGAATGGACTCCTTTATCGGGAGGCGGTTCTAATTTTAAAACATCATTTTTAAAAAGAATTAATTCTTCTCGACTAGAAGTACAACGATCTAAAGGAGGAGTATTGTTTGGTGGTGTTTTTGCCACTGTAGGATTAGGAATAGTATTTATTGGAGGCTATACGATATTCAAAGAGAATGGTTTAGATTGGGAAATCTTGATTCCAGTTTTATTTGGTGGAATTTTTGCAACTGTAGGTCTAGCGATGTTTTATTGGCCTAGACCAAGAGTTTTCGATTTACGAAAAGGTTGGTTTTGGGCTGGAGATAAATCTTTGGCACGTGAACAAGACTTTATGAAAATGAAATACTCTTCTCGATTATCAGATATTGAAGCAATCCAAATAGTTTCAGAAAGAGTATCTGGAGGCAAAGGTGGATCTTATACTTCATGGGAGATTAATTTAGTTTCAAAAGATGGTCAAAGACTAAATGTAATGGATCACGGTAAAAATGAAAGTATTATTGCAGATGCCCAGTTACTCGGAGAATTTTTAGGCGTACCCGTATGGGAAAACACTTAAAGAATAAATCCCTGATCATAGGAACACCCCAAAACATGAAAAAGTAGGGGGGTGTTTATTTTTATAAGATTATTAAGCTATTTACTTCTTCGGGCTTTTACTATCTTTAGTTTCGTCTTTGCCTGAGATTTTGCGTAAAGAGAGTTGTTGTCCCATAACTCGAACTTTTTGCAAGTGATTCTCGATTTCTTTAGGCATACCTTCTGGTAAATCTACGGTCGAGTGGCCATTGTTAATATCAATATTTTGAATGTATTGGCTTTCAACACCCGCTTCATTCGCAATCGCACCTACAATATGTCTTGCTTGCGCGCCGTGTTCTTTACCTACGTCTAAACGATAAGTAACCATACCAGGTTGTGTTGGACCTTTTTTGCGGCCTGAGCCTTCAGTGTGTTTAGAGCGATCATTGCCTCTATCACCACGATCTGAGCGCGGCTTACGATCATTGTTTTCGCGTGTTCTATCACCGTGTTCTCGTTTGCCGCGACTGTTTCGATCATTTCCTCTGTCACTACCACGATCATTAGAACGATCGCCAAGGTTCGTTTCAGGAATCTTATTGGGTGTAACTAATAGCGGACGATCACGTTGAACCAGAAATGCCAGAGTTGCTGCAATTTCCTTAGGTGTAAGTTCTCCATTGTCTTCTAAGTCAGTAATCACTTTTTCGTAGAAATCGAGTTTCTGTGATGCTGCTGTTTCAACCACCATTTCTTTAAAACGGTTGATTCTAGCTTCGCTGATATCCTGTGGAGAAGGTAACTTTAATGGTTCGATAGTCTGGCCAGTAGCACGTTCGATACCCGCTAATTGACGTTTGCCATTAGGAGGAACGAAAAGTATTGCTGTACCTTTACGTCCCGCACGACCAGTACGACCAATACGATGAACGTAAGATTCATTATCCGTAGGCATATCGTAGTTGATTACATGAGTGATTCTTTCAACGTCTAAACCACGAGCGACAACATCAGTTGCAACGATGATATCGAGAGTACCTTTCTTTAAACGATTGATTACTTTTTCACGCATCGATTGTTGAATATCACCATTTAAAGCAACAGCCTGATAACCACGGGCAGAAAGCTTTTCAGCTAATTCAGTAGTCATATTTTTTGTACGAACAAAAATAATTATGCCGCCATACTCATCAGCTTCTAACACTCGTGTCAAAGCATCGAGTTTGTACGAGGTTTTACCCGACCAATAATATTGGGTAATTGTAGAAACTGTTGCTGTCTTTGACTTAACTTTGATATCAACAGGATTATCTAGATATTTTTGTGTGATACGCTTAATTACAGAAGGCATAGTTGCAGAGAACAATACAGTCTGTCGTGTATCTGGTGTTTCTTTCAGAATCGTTTCAACATCATCAATGAAACCCATACGTAGCATTTCGTCTGCTTCATCCAAAACTAAAGCTTTTAGATTACCTAACTTAAGCGTACGTCGACGTAGATGATCCATCACACGACCAGGCGTTCCTACTACAACATGTGCGCCACGCTTTAATTGACGAAGTTGGATATCAATACTCTGGCCACCATAAATAGGCATTACATTGAAGCCTTTTAGATGACGAGCATAGGATTGCATCGCTTCAGCAACTTGAATCGCTAATTCGCGTGTCGGTGCTAAAACTAATATTTGTGTGTCTTTTGAGGAAAGGTCTAATCGACTTAATAGTGGTAAAGAAAACGCTGCTGTTTTACCTGTTCCTGTCTGTGCTTGACCAATTAGGTCTTTACCTTCAAGTAAATGCGGAATAGTTTCTGCTTGGATTGCAGAGGGTGTTTCGTAACCCGCTTCTTCCACAGATTTTAAAACTAATTCATGAATACCTAAATCGCTGAAACTAAGGCTAGATTGGTTAGTCTTATCTTCTGAAGACTTTACCGCATCCTTAGCTAAGGTTTCATTTGGATTTTCGTTAGATGGTGTTTCGTTTGACATAAGTATAGTCGCAACAAGCAGTGATATTAAGGGCGCGCATTATATGCCTATTATAATAATTATGTTGTTTTTATTACTTATTAAGTAAGCATGACTGGGTATTTTCGGCATTATTATGCCTGAAATTAGCCAAAAAGGTGGGGGGTGTCTTTTTAATTAAAAAAAATAGGCTAATAACTACATTTCAAGCTTAGAACTGTGTTCAATTTGATGTGATGTTTTAGGAGTACTTTCTGGTGTTACTACACCTAAAGACATTACTAGTTTAAGCGCATCTTCAACATCTAAATCCATCTTTTTAACTTCATGTTTAGGTACGAATAAGATAAATCCTGAAGTCGGATTTGGTGTCGTCGGTACAAATACAGTAATAAGGTCTTCATTAGTAGCTTCATTAAAAGATTTAGGACTATCGCTTGTTTTAAAGCATAAAGTCCAAAGTCCCTTTCGAGGGTATTGAATCAGTAATACTTCATTGAAGGTATTGTTATCTGATGATAATACGGTACTTGTGACTTGTTTTACTGATGAGTAAATACTACGAACTAAGGGGATTCTATCAAGTAATCCTTCCCATATACTAATCAGTCTTTTACCAGCTAAATTAGTCAGGAAGAACCCAGTAATAAATATCACCATAGCACTAATGACAATACCTAAACCAGGGATATTAACGCCGAACAATGCCTCAGGTCGCCATCCTGTAGGTAATAACAAGATGGTCTGATCCATTAAGCTCACAAGCAACTTAATTACAAAAATGGTGATACCGAGTGGCACCCAAATCAATAATCCAGTGATGATGTATTTTCTTAACTTTGCGAACATGCTATTACTTTATTCTCGGTTTATGGCTGTTGGTTATTTTAACTTAGGTCGATAGTATTTAATCTGTTGAAGGAGCTTTATCCTTTTTTGGTTTACTACTTTCTTTTGTAGATGTATCAGTTTTTATACTGGCTTTATCGCCGCCTTTATCAGAATTATCTTTAGACGCTTTTGTAGTATCAGCTGATTTTTTCTCTTTATTACTGTCGGAAGCCGTGTCAGTTAAATTCTTTTTCTTGTCGTTTTCTTTCTTAAAGTCGGTTTCATACCAACCAGCACCACTTAATCTAAAGGCAGCAGCAGTAACTTTCTTTTTCATTTCTGATTTACCACAAGCTTCACAATCAGTCAGATGTGGATCATTAATTTTTTGTAATACTTCTATTTCAACGCCACAGGCTTGGCATTGGAATTCATAAATAGGCATAAAAATAACTCATTAAATATAATAAATATCGATGTTAATAATGTATGGCCTATCGCTAGCTAATACAAGCTTTTAAGCTTATAAAAACTGTGAATAATCAAAACTATATACTGTTTAATTCATAACTAGTTTTTCCCATTTTCAAAGAAATAGGCAAAAAGGTAGGGGGTGTCCTTTTAGACTATTAAGCTGATACCATTCAAACATGAAAAATATACTTATTACAGGCTGCTCTAGTGGTATTGGTTATGCCGTTGCTAAAGGTTTAAAAGCGGATGGTTATAGAGTAATAACTACTGCGCGCAAAGACCATGATGTAGAAAAACTAAAAGCAGAGGGCTACGATTGTATTCAGTTAGATTATGCTGATAGTAATAGCGTCCAAAATTGTGCCTATGAATTAAACATACTTACTGGAGATGAGTTATATGCAGTTTTTCATAATGGTGCTTATGGCCAACCCGGCGCAGTTGAAGATCTCAGCCGAGAAACACTAGAAAAACAATTCGCCGCTAATGTTTTCGGTTGGATCGAGTTGAATAATCTTTTAATTCCGCAAATGCGTGCTAACAATTGTGGACGTATTATCTTTAATAGCTCTGTCTTGGGTTTAGTTTCTCTGCCTTTTCGTGGTGCTTATAACGCCAGTAAATATGCGATTGAAGGTTTTGCTGACACTTTACGGTTAGAGCTATCAGATACTAATATAAAAGTTTCACTAATAGAACCTGGCCCTATTGAAAGTCGATTTAGACCTAATGCATTGCAAGCTTTAAATGATAATGTAGATATGGATAACAGTCCTCATAATCATCGTTATTCAGAGACGATTGAGCGTCTAGCTAAAGAAGGGAATACTGATTCGTTTACCTTGCCACCTGAAGCTGTGTTGAAAAGAGTAATATGGTGTTTAGAAAAGAATAATCCTAAACCTCATTATTATGTTACTACACCGACGTATCTGATGGGCTATTTGAAACGTATACTTCCTACGACTGTGATGGATAAGTTTATTTTAAAAGTTGCAGGTGGCGAACTTAAGTAGGGTAAAATTAATGATGAAAGTACTAGCAAAAATCATATCGAAAAAAACTAATTTATTATCAGTTTTGTTAGCAAGTCTATTGTTAACCACTCCAGCTATTGGAGACTATTATCGTATTGATACCCTGGGCGGTCATGCCTCTGTTAATTTCAAAATTAAGCATCTCGGTTATAGCTGGCTAACAGGACGTTTTGACAAGTTTGCAGGTACTTTCGAGTATAATGAAAAAGCACCAGAAAAATCCATAATAAGAATTACAGTTAAAACTAAGAGTCTCGATTCAAATCATGCATTAAGAGATATTCATCTGCGAGGGAAAAAATTCTTAAATGTTAAAAAGTACCCAGAAGCCCGTTTTGTATCTAATAGTTTTATGCCTATCAATACAAAAACTGCACGTTTAACAGGTAAGTTGAGTCTTCATGGAGTAACGCGTGATATCAATACCACCATTACAAGAATAGGGGGTGGTAAAGACCCATGGGGTGGTTATCGTCAAGGTTTTGAAACGCATTTTTCAATAAAACTAGGTGACTATGGTATAAAGCACAGTCTTGGTGCTGCTTCTGAAGAACTACAATTAAGTATTTATATTGAAGGTGTAAAAGAGTCTTTAGAAGATGGTGAATCTAAAAAATAGTCACTTATTGAGTTTAAATTGTCGTTAATCTCTAGTTATATCCAGTACATAAATACTCTTTAATTTATCTTTCATACTTATTATCCTTAGTGAATCATTCATAAGTTAAAGAAGCATTGACTAATCATGTTTTTCTTTATAATCACGTCATAGATTCCAAGTCATAACTCTCATGTCTTGAACTAAATTTATTCCTCGCTATTTTATACGCTCTTAATAAGATAAATTTCTTCACTGATATGCAGAATGTTATTAAAAAATGTAAAAAAATAGTGAGGGTCTTTATTACACAATTATATATTTCTCTTTTTAAATCACTGTTTTAATTTAAGTTTTATTATAAAAATACAAGCTTGTATTTTTATATGACCCTAATAATTGACACAAAGAGGTATTCATTCTACCTTTAGGTATAACAATTAAATTTATACATATATTTTTAACAAAACTTATAGGTTAATACAAATTTTGTAGTAACAGTTAGTAATTATCTTTTTAGGTAGTTTTATTTAGTATTGACAAGAACGAATATTCGTTCTATTTTGCTATCAACAAGAACGAATATTCGTTCCATATAAGAAGAGCAGTTTATTTATAACTACTTTTAATTAGAAACTAAGTTATTGAGGTTTGTAAGATGGCAGCAAGAAATTATAAACAGTGGAGTGCAAAGCCAGATTTAGAATTGGGCGAATGGGTAGACAGTCGAATTTATTCTGATGAAGAAATTTTTGAAGAAGAACAGGAAAAGATATTTAAAAAAACTTGGATTCCTATCTGTCATGAATCTGAGCTTCCTGAGCTTTATGACTTCAGAACAGCAAATATTGCTCGTGAACCTATTATTATTGTACGTGGTCCTGACAACAAAATTCGCTCGTTTTTAAATGTTTGTCCACATCGAGGTATGGCTATTGAAAGACGTGCTGCTGGTAGTTTTGCACCTGCGCAACCTTCTGGAAACCCTAAGCATATGACCTGTATGTTCCATGCATGGCAATTTGACATGAAAGGTAACTGTGTTGATATTCCTCGTCAAAAAGAAGGTTATCAAGACCGCTTAGATAAATCCAAGCAAGGTTTACGACAGTTACGTTGTGAAACTAAATATGGTGGTTTTGTTTGGGTCTGTCTTGATGATCAAATGCCTCAAACTGTTGAACAGTGGATGGGTGGAGCAATGGATTGTATTAAGGATTCTTTGGATGAAGAACCTTTAGAGATCATCCACTATCATAAAGCTATTATCGATTGTAACTACAAGCTTTGGCACGACACAAATAGTGAGTTCTACCATGATTACATGCATTACCATAATCGTGTAACAGGTTTTGATGATGGTTATTTTGCTCGCGAATGTTCTGGTTTCCCTAACGGACACGTCAATGTTGGTACTTTCGAAGTAAATTATGACGATTATGAGTTAGGTGCTGATGATGGTGATAGAGGCGATTTAACTTTTCCGCATCTACCACCAAACAATTGGTACATGGTTGATATGTTCCCAGGTATGAATCTCAACCTTCGTGGATCAGCTTTGCGTATGGACTTGATGACACCCCTCAGTGCAAATCAAGTAATGATCGAATTCAAAGGCTTTGGTCTAAAAAGTGATACCGAAGAAGAACGTGCTCAGCGTATACATCACCATAACTCGATTTGGGGTCCATTAGGTCGTAATTTACATGAGGATTTGATCGGTATTTCTGGTCAAGGTGTAACCATGAAGCCTAAATCTGACATCCGTAGAATTCAACATGCAAGACATGAAGGTTCGTATATTCATGATGAAATCGGCTTAAGACATTTCTATGAAAACTGGGGTAAATGGATGGATCGACTTCCAAGCAATCCAACTGAAAAATATAGACCAGGAAAGGTTAAAGGACCAGACATGCCACCAGCGAAAGGCATGAAGCTTGGTTAATTATTTTTACAGATCGGGTGAAACCTTCGTTTGATCAAGTTTTCACCCGTCTGATTTACAACGTTACAAGTGAAAGTAACTTTAATAAAAGTCACTTTCACTTAACTTAGATAGGAGATGTTCATGAGTGCTAGTGAACAATATGTAAAAGCCATAGTTAGAGAAGAGATTTATAGATCAGTTTCAAATATGGACGAACAAAAATGGGATGATTGGATTAATCAAGGCAATGACAATTTCAAATACAAATGTACAACTTACAGTCATGAGATACGTAAAGATTTGACCTATCTGATTCTCTCTAGAAGTGAGATGAAACCTTATTTTGATCATTTACCTAAGCATAATTCTGATCATTCAGTATTACGCCGACATGCCACAGTTTATACCGTAGATATCTCAGATGATGGGAAGACTGCTGAGGCTGTCACTTCATTTTTGATAACGCGAGAGTTATTGGATGGTGAGAATGCAGCGTTGCTTTCTGGTGAAAATCGTCTTTATTTAACTGGCAAGTACTACGACACATTAAGTATTGATGGGGAGACTGTTAAGTTTATTCAAAGAGAAGCAAGAGTGTTTACTCGTCGTTTTGATAGGGGAACTCATGTAGTTTTCTAAGAACTAAATAAAATAACAGTAAAGTATTTGAGGATGTTTATTTATTCATATCTCAAATGAGTTTAAAAATAGTAGGAAGAGGAAAAATAATGGGTTGGAAAAAAATCTGCGCGACTGACGATATTCCAGAAAACTCCTTAAAACAATTTAATGTAGACGGCGTTGATTTAATGATTGCTAACTATGGTGAAGGTTTTAAAGCTTTCCCGCCAAGATGTCCACATATGGAAGAGCCATTATGTGACTCAGGTTTAGTTTTTGATGGTTTATTAACTTGTTCTAAACATCTTTGGCAGTGGGATATGAAGACCGGGAACATGCAAGGAATGGCAGAAAAAGAGTTGCTTTTTTATAACATTAAAGTTGAAGGTGGAGATTTACTAGGCGACATAGATCAAGAGCTTGAGTATGAAGAAGATGAAGAAGACGATGACGACGATGAGGTTGATTTTTTTAGCGCCGATTAAGCGTTAATAAAAGTTTATATGTCATTGAATAAAATAAAAATACAAGTTAATGCAAGAAATCGTTCTCACAATTTTGAAGCTGCACTTGGTGAGAAGCTTTTAGATGCTGGCTTGAGTAATGCAGTAAACCTACCCTATGAATGTGGTAGTGGCACTTGTGGTACTTGTAAAGCACGAATAATTTCAGGGAAATTAAAGAACTTATGGCCAGAAGCGCCAGGGAATAAATTTGTAAAGCCTAAGAAAGGCGAATTTTTAATGTGCCAATGTTCAGCGGCATCAGATGTAGTAATAGAAGTTGGAAGTTTTGTGCCTACTATGGAAGCAGGGGCATGCGTACCGTCATCTATGACGGGAATAGTGTCATCTACTAAGCAATTGACTTCTGATGTTATGTCAGTGTTCATCGAATTAGAGCAACCCTTAGATTTTGACGCGGGACAATTTATGTTGCTAAAATTTCCCGAAGTTGAAGGTTTTCGTGGTTGGTCAATGGTTAATTATGAACAAAAAACTAAGACTTTAGAGTTTGTAATAAAGAAAAAACCTGATGGGATCCTTTCTGATCAATTATTTAGCAAGAATTGTACGGGCCAAGAAGTTGAATTGTTTGGTCCTTTAGGAAGTGCCACGTTTTATTCAAATTTAACAAAGAATATTCTATGTATTGCTGGAGGCAGTGGCATCGCAGGAATTATGTCAATTTTATCCAGAGCTGAACAGGATGGATACTTCACTCAATATAAAGGTTATGTGTTTTTTGGTGTGCGTACTGCGCTAGATGCTTTCTTCTTAGATGAACTATCTAAGTTTAAAGAATCTAGCGGTGATAATTTAAAAATTGTGATCGCATTTTCTGAAGATAGTGATGCCAAAGATCTACAATCTAAATACCCCTTACTTGATTTTGATGAAGGCTTTATCCATGAAGTTACCGAGCGATATATGGAAGGTAAATTTGACAAGATCAGGGCTTATATAGCTGGTCCAACCCCATTAGTGAACGGTTCTATTGGAATGTTATTGAAATCAAGAGTCTCTACAGACGATATTCGCTACGACAAATTTAGTTAGATTAACAGGTACATAAGTACATTTTTTAAACATACATTAAAGGAATATTTTATGGCATAGAAATAAAGATATTATAAAGTAATAGAAATTTCGTTTTTACTAATTAATTCATCGGAGGATTTAGTCATGATAAAAATAATAAAACAAAAAACTACAACAGCATTAAGCGCTGTACTTGTAACATTTGGTATCGCAGCAGCAGGATTTGTTTCTACTGCATCTGCAGCTGATATTGATTTCGGTAAAGTAGGAGAGCCAGTTGACTTAATAATTGGTTATCAACCGTACTACACAGAAGCCTGGTCAGGCGTGATAATGCGTGATCAAAAGCTATACGAGAAATACTTACCAAAAGGCTCAACAGTAGAATTTTCTGTAGGCCTTCAAGGTGGCATTATTGTAAATGCGATGCTTGCTGGTAAGCAACACATCGGTTACATGGGTGATATGCCTGCAATCGTCTCTACCACAAAGGAAAGAGTGGCAGATATTAGAATTGTTGGTACCGCTGGTTTAGGAACTGATCAATGTAATATTTTCCTTTCTAAGATGGATGCTCCAGATTTCCCATCTGCAAAAGAAGCTATTGCATGGTTAGATGGCAAACAAGTAGCCGTTCCAAAAGGTGCATGTACAGACCGTTTTGCATTAGCTGTATTTGAAAAAGAAGGCGTTAAGCCAGCTAGCTATCTAAATCAAAATATCGAAGTTATTACTAGTGGTTTCCGTGCAGGTAAACTTGATGCTGCAGCGATTTGGGAGCCAACTGCTTCTCGTTTAGTTGCTGAAGGTTTAGCTAAGCGTATCGCGTCTGGTGCTTCAATTGATGAGAATGACGGTGGGTTTATTGCTATGCGTGCTGATCTTATTAAACAACGTCCTGATGTTGTAAAAGCATGGCTAAATGCTGAGCTTGATGCTCAATTAATGATGGCTGACCCAGCAAATGCTAATAAAATTGTTGCAATGGCTGCAAAGCAAACAACTGGATTCCAAGATAAGGTTCTTTGGTCTTCTATGTATGAAGGTTATGCAAAATCTCAAGGTGGTGCAGATGTTCGTATTGAATTAGCTTATGGTATTACACCAAAAGCTGCAGCATTAATTGAAAAAGCAACTAAGTTCTTGCATAGCATCAAAACTATTAGAGTCGATAAGCTTCGTCCTGAAGCGGTAATGACTAATTTCACCGAAGAAATATTGAAAGAGCGTGGTTTAACTGCACCTATTGGTTTTGTTAAATCTCAACCTGCTTCTGCATATACAGGCACACCTTTCAAAGCTAAGTAAGTTTTGTTGTAAATAAGTAAACCTAAAAACCCTCCTCTATTTTTAGAAAAATAATAGGAGGAGGGCATTTTAGTAGTTAACTTTAGATTCACCTCAAAATAAGAAAAATAATTTTTACTGATTTTAAAATTTGTGTCGTTACAACTAACGTGCAGATGACGATCGGATAAAAAACCTTAATTTTTGGAGGAACAGATGGAAAAATTAGAAACAACCGCATGGAGCATGGCCATGTATCGAGTGTCTATGTGGTTAAAAAGTCCAAAGCCTTATTTAATGGTTATTGGCTTCGGGTTTGTATTGTCATTTTGGTATCTCAGTGTAGAAATTTTTAAACTACCTCGTTTCGAATCTATGCCAGGCTTAACTGAGGTTTGGACGGAATACTGGAGCAAAGACCCATATTATGGTTTGTCAGTTTACACCCCTGAATATTATAAACATATTGGGATTAGTCTTCGCCGTATTGCCTATGCCTTTTTATTGGCAACCGTTTTAGGTGTCCCTTTAGGCTTGTTTTTAGGCTGGTCTAAAAAGTTTCGGGAATATATTTTTCCATTATTTGAAATTTTTCGTCCCATTCCGATTTTAGCTTGGGTTCCATTAGCAATCATTATGTTTAGTGGTTCAGAAACACCAGTTATTTTTCTTACTTTTCTAGCCTCTTTTTTTGCAACTACCTTGAACACTATGTTGGGTGTTGATTCAATTGATGAGGAATATACACGAGCAGCCTATTGTTTAGGCGCGAGTGATTGGCAAACATTTAGGCAAGTTATTATTCCTGGGTCTATGCCTTACATCTTCACTGGACTACAGATATCGATCGGTGTTGCATGGTTCTCACTAGTAGCGGGAGAAATGGTATCGGGTCAATATGGTCTTGGATATGTAATCAATACCGCCTATACGATGGTGACTTACCCAACAATTATAATTGGAATGATTACGCTAGGTGTGATTGGTTATATCACTAGTGCCATGGTGCGTATGGTGGGTGATTATATGATGCAGTGGCGAGTAAGAGAACTTGCTCTAGGAGCTAACTAATGAGTGCAATGATGAATGAAAAGGGGGCTTTGGCTGATAAAGGAGCTATTCGAATTGAGGATGTAGTTAAAATTTACGATCCTGATGGCGCTGCTGTTATAGCTGTTGATCATTGTAATTTAGATGTGCCAGCAGGCGAGATTTGCATGATTGTTGGGCCGTCTGGCTGTGGTAAAACAACTTTGTTAAATGCTATTGCAGGCTTTCATGATATTACTTCTGGTGCTATTTATTTAGACGATGAATTGTTATGTGGTCCTGGTAAGCCGAAGGCTGAACCTGGCTCAGACCGTGTCGTTGTATTTCAAAATGGCGCGTTATTCCCTTGGAAAACAAATCTAGAAAATGTAGCTTTCGGTCCTTTGATGAAAGGTGAAATGAGCAAAGCTGATATTTATGACAAAGCTCGTAAAATGATGGCTGACGCTGGTCTCGATGGTACAGAGAACAACTACCCAGGAGAGATTTCATCTGGACTACGACGTCGAGTGGAAATAGTAAGAGCACTTATGAACGAACCTAAAGTTTTGTTGTTTGATGAGCCTTATAGAGCGTTAGACTCATTAACTAAGTCGGTTATGCACGAAGCCTTATTAGAAATTTATTACAAAAATAAAGTTACCATTTTCTTCATTACACACGATTTAGAAGAAGCAATCTTCTTGGGTCATCGATTAGTCATTATGACTTCAAGACCTTGTAAGCCTAAGAAGATAGTTGAGGTAGATATTCCTCACCCACGGGACTATAGCGTTCTAACTAGCCCACGATTTAAAGAGATTATGGCTGAAACTAAAGGGTTAGTTATTGAAGAGGCTAAGAAAGCCTTCGAAGCAGGGGAGAAGGAGGGATAATCATGAATCTTGAAAAATTAAAAAGTAAATTAAATTCTCGTGCAACGCTCAGGGCTATAACTGCAATAGTTATATTTCTCATTTTATGGGAATTTGGTTCAAGATCAGAGCAGATACTAGGCTTCCGTTTACCTTGGATAGGCCTTGTCCCAGCGCCAAGTGGCGTGTTTGCAGCTTGGGCCGGACTTTTAGGTGATACAAGTTACTGGGGCAGTTGGTATTTAAGCGCAAAGCGTGTATTTACTGGTTTCTTTGTGGCAATGCTATTAGGCATTCCCTTTGGTTTATATATGGCTGTTAACAGAACATTCAACGATATTGCTTTTCCTACTTTTGAAATTCTGCGTCCTATCCCACCCTTAGCATGGGTGCCTGCGTCAATTATTTTTTGGCCTACTGCAGAGATGTCAATTGCCTTTGTTACGTTTTTAGGAGCGTTCTATACCATTGTTATTAATGTATTAGGCGGTGCTAAGTCTATTGATACTAGATTCTTTCAGGCTGCAGAATCTATGGGCGCATCGCAATGGGACATATTTCGTCGCGTAGTTTTACCTGCCACTTTACCTTCTATTGTTGTTGGTTCTGCCGTTGGAATGGGTATTACTTGGGAAGTGGTTGTTGCTGCCGAAATGATATCTGGTGGAGGTGGCTCAGGTGGGGCAGGTGGAGGGCTTGGATTCTTTATCTGGAACTCTTACTTAGGTG
The DNA here is from genome assembly GCA_036960615.1 of Cocleimonas sp. Classification (GTDB taxonomy): domain Bacteria; phylum Pseudomonadota; class Gammaproteobacteria; order Thiotrichales; family Thiotrichaceae; genus Cocleimonas. Next base: position 16,930 of record JBALXO010000027.1, read on the forward strand.
GTTCTTATGAGCAAATAGTGGTTGGAATGCTTAGCATTGGTATTGCTGGTTATTTAAGCAGTGAAGGTTTACGCAAGCTTGGCGGTTACTTTACACCTTGGCTGAAGACACGATAGGAAAAATTATGACTAATTTAGATGATAGAAATATACCAGTCGGAGATAAAGCGACTCCAACTTCGGATGGAGAAATAATCGTAGATAATGTAAGTAAGGTATACGGTGCTGGACCTTATGCCACTGAAGTTATAAGCAACTGTTCATTTACGATTCCAAGAAACAAACTGACAGTAATGATTGGTCCTTCTGGTTGTGGAAAAAGTACCTTGATACAAATGATTGCTGGTTTTGAAAAGCCAACATCAGGCTCCATAACTATGAGTGGTAAACCGATCACAGGTTCTGGTAAAGATCGATTGGTTCTGTTTCAAGAGTCAGCGCTTTTTCCTTGGATGACCACATTTGAGAATGTGATGTATGGGCCAAGAGCACGAGGCGAAAATATCGCTGAGTTTTCAAAAGCCGCAGAAAAACTTCTTGAGAAAGTGGGTCTTACAGCATTCAGAGATAAGTATCCGCCTCAATTATCAGGGGGTATGCAACGGCGTGCAGAGTTAGCACGAGCCATGATTAATGGTCCTGAAATTATGATTCTTGATGAGCCTTTTCGCGGTTTAGACCATATGTCTAAAGAATTAATGTGGGAGTACTACGCAGGTCTTTATGAAGAATCAAGACGTACTAATTTCTTTGTAACGACTGATATCGATGAGGCAATATTTTTGGCAGATCGTTTGCTAATAATGACTAACCTACCGACTAGTACTCGAAAAGTAATTGAAGTTGACGTACCTAGACCAAGATCAATTGATGCTTTGGCCGACGATAGAGTGGCGAACGATATTAAAGTTGAAGTTATGACCTTATTGCATGAAGAAGCAATGAAATCATTCTCTGGCGGAAGCAAAGCGGCTTCAGACTTCCTTGAAGCATATTCTAAACGAACTTAATTTCATAAATCAGTGGACATGAGTTTATATGATTGACCTTTTATTCAACCGAACAACCATTATCAGCCTAGCTGTTATTGGAGGTTTAATTTCGTTATTTGTGTCTTGGAATAAGTCACGAAATGTAATAACGCCAGAAAATATAAAACTTATAAATACAGCTGCATATTTTTTTACAGGTGCCAGCATTGTTTTATTTATTTGTGTAGGACTGTTTGGTTTAGGTGAACAGCCTAAATAGAAATAACAATCAGTCCATGACTTTAAAGTTTTATTCAACAAGTAGTAAAGATATATCGAAAAAATAACGAGATAACTAAACCTACTTTAAACAATGGTTTTGATGCTATGACTTGAAAGAAGTATTAGTGCAATACCTATTAAATTAACCAACGTAAGTGGAGAGAAAAATGGCAGAGCCAGCAAAACGAAAAAAAATAACGATTCGTGAATTACAACGTAAAATGAAAGCAGATGAGCAAATTGTTCAAATGGCTATTTATGATTATCGCAGTGCGGTAATTGCAGATCGTTTAGGTATTGATATTTTATGTGTATCAGACACTGGTGGTATGATTTTGTTTGGTCATAAATCTACGGTAACAGTATCGTTTGAAGAAGTAATGATGATGTCACAAGCAATCGATCGTGGAAGTCAGTATGGCTTGCGTATGGTTGATATGCCTTATTGGAGTTTTCATGTTTCACCTGAGCAGGCAGTAGAGAATGCTGGTAAGTTTGTATCTCAGGCTAGTGCAGAAGTTATGAAGTGTGAAGGTAACCAACATCATGCAAAGAACATCGAAGCTATTGTAAAAGCAGGTATTCCGGTTCAGGGACATATTGGTATTACTCCAATGCGTATTCCTCAGCTTGGGGGTTTCTTCGCTCAAGGTAAAACTGCTAATCAGGCTGCAGCACTTGTTGATGATGCATGGGCAATGGTTGATGCGGGTTGTTTCTCAATTATGTGTGAAGTAACCAGTGAAGAAGTCTGTGAATATTTAGCTGAAACGTTACCAGTACCTGTAATAAGTCTAGGTGCAGGTAATAAAGCTCATGGTGTTCACATTATTACATCTGACTTGTTTAATCTTTATGAAGAGCATGTTCCAAGACACTCTAAGATTTACACGGATCTTATTCCAATCATTGAAGATGTATTTACTAAATACAGTGATGATGTTAAATCACGTACTTATCCTGGTCCAGAGCATACGGTTTATATGCCTAATGATGAACTTGCGCAATTTGCAAAAGAGATGAAATGGGAATCTAAGCTTAAGTCGATGTAATAATTACTAAAAAGATATAAGTATTTTTTCGCCTTATATTTCTTTCTACTATAGAACCATGTATTAGATTGAGATATAAGGCGTTTACTATTTTAAAAGACCCCCCTACCTTTTAACTGGTTTCTAGGGACTACTCATTATTGCGTAAAGCTTTGTTTAAATAATTTTTTAGTGACTTGTATAGTTTGAATATGAACAGAAAGGGCACTTAATTATTAGGCCTTATGAACTTTTTTATCGAACACTCTTAGTGTGGTTTACATTTATAAGACCCGACCAAGCGGCATTAATAATCGTGTCATAGTATTCAGTAATCGGTTTCTCGATTATACCATCCAACCTTAGTTGTATCATTCTGATGGCGCCACCATATATACAAGAAGAGGCGGCCATTTTGTCAGTCTCCAGAAACTCACCGCAGTCAATTCCTTCTGCAATAATTTCGCGCATTTTGATAAATGGAATCGCGTTATATACCAAATAGTCACCCGATAGAAACTCAGTGTGTTTAGCATGAAAAACAAAAGCAATAATATTAGGATGAGATTCGGTGTGTTCAAACAGTTTTTTTATAATTTCTTTACATTGCTCTGAAGGAGATTCAATACTTTCTGTAACACTATCGATCAATTCTCCAAGCTCATTAATAATGTGATGAAATAGCTTGCTGGCAACTCCTTCTTTACTTCCAAAATGATGATAAATTGCACCGATACTTACGTCTGCACGTTTTTTAATATCATGTACGGTGACATTATGGTAGCCATTCTCAACAAATAAATTTAAAGCAGCACTCATGATTTTCATATCAATTTTATTGGGTGCATCTTTTGTTAGAAATGGCATTACGAGAATCCTAAAAATTTAATTTTGGTTATACATATATAAGCCTTATTTTAACAGAAACCTTTTCTGGTCGCTATTTACATCAACTTAAAAGGCGATATATCAATAAAAAACCAGTTAATATTAACAATATTGCTACGCCTTTTTTTAATTTATCGACAGGCAGTGAATGTACCGTCTTTGCACCAACAATTGCGCCAATACTTAAAAAGATAGCTAGCGTTAACGCGAGCTTCACATCAACATTTCCATAAGAAAAATTTCCGACAGTAGCCATCAAAGAGATTGGAACTTGAATAACCTGTGACAAACCAATTGCAGTAAGTACCGGAACACCTTGCCAGATTAAAATAGGTATCAATAATAATGGACCACCTGTGCCCGTTAGTGAAGAGCCAATTGCGGCAATTAAACCGATAAAAAACAGTTTCTTACCTGCTTTAATCTGTGCTTTTGTTATGTGTGATTGCTTCTTAAAAAAGGCATCAGTACCACTGTAAATAAGTAATAAAGCTATACCAATTTCGATTATTTGAGCTGAAAAATAGGGCAGTAAAAATGCACCAATATATGCCCCTGGAATAGCACCCATGCAAACACTTGCAGCCAAATTCCAATTGATCGTTCCATGACGAGAAAAAATAAATGCCCCAATTGCGCCAGTAGCTATATAACTCATCATACATGCGGCAATAGCATCATGAAGAGAAATGCCGCCAAAATATTTAAGCGAGGGAACTAGTAATACCCCACCGATACCGACAGCCCCAACCAAAATTCCAACAAATACGACGATTGCCATTAAGGCTGGGGAAATTAGCATAGCTAAAGGATACCAAGGTATTGGAAACAAAAAATATGATCAGTGAGGTTTCCATATTGCGGAAGTTCTATTATAGAAGCAAGCCAAAAACATTGAGCTTTACATTATTTTCAATAATTATTTTTTATGATAAAAACTAGTTCTTATTCAAAAGAGAAGAAGGCTCTTTAAGTTGCTAAAAATTAATATGAAAATCATCCTTTTAAATTATTATGGTAATGAAACGATGTTTATCGTGCTTTATGTTTTACTAAAAAACAATTTACAGTTCATTTAATAAAATGACTTATAGTTATTTATTGATGGCAAATTAATTTGCAGGCTTAATACTTAAATGAATTATCTCGCTCACACGCTTTTATCTAAACCTAATATTGAATATCAATTGGGTAATTTACTCGCCGATCCTTTAAAAGGTAAACGTTGGGAAGGTGCTAGCGATGAGCATTATGCAGGTATGAGAATGCATGTCGCTATTGATATATTTACTGATGCAAATGCCACTATATCTCTATCAAAATCACGTTTAAGACCAAAAGGTTATTTAAAAGGTGTGGTTATAGATATGGTTTATGATTATTTTTTGAGTAAGCACTGGGATAAATTTGTAGTTCAAAATTTAGAGACATTTGTTGACGATTTTAATCAAAATGCCACCTTTGAAACTGATGATTTACCAACAAAAGCCTCTTCATTTATCCATTCAATAACATCCAATAATGTTTTGGGGAGTTACAAAGAGTTTGTTGGCTTAGAGCAAGCATTTAATCGCATAGATAGACGCTTATCACCACGGATTTTAGCAAAAGAATCAACGACGAGTTATATCCCTAATATAATCGATAACTACGAGGCGATAGAAAATGATTTTCTCGAATTCTTCCCAGTACTGATAAAAATGTTTTTAGAAAAATCAAATGCAGATAACAATGAGCATTTTTTTATAAATAATTTTCATACTAACGAATGATAAAGCGATGAAAGGGGCAAAAAGGTGAGGGGTGTCTTATTCTGATTAATTTTTCTGATATGTGGTGTTATTTATACTAATATCTTTATGGTAGCTTTATATATATCCATATAAACAATTAGCCACAAATAAAAGTATAAACCCCATGATGAAAGAACATCACAATTTATTCCCAATAAAAATAATTGTTGTTACTTTAATTTATTTTATTTTATATGGCTCTGTAAGCGCTGTAGAAAAGGATAGTTTACTGAATCCAGGCATTCAGCAATCTATTTTAAATCGATATCAACAAATACTCATAGAGTCCTATGATTTCTATTATGAGAAGTTAGGTTTCAAAGAGACCAAAACAGCATCAAAAACTCGTTCGAGTATTCAGAATTTTCCAATTCTTGTCGAAGATAATCTTGAATTAGTGTCACAGCAAATATTCCATACCGAGTTATTCTTTTCAAATATTCACTCAATAAGAGATGTGATTAACAACGAAACGAAAAGCCTAGCCCGAATAGTCGTACCGAATACCAAAGAAAAAATAATTAAGATAAGTAATATTCCGGTTAATCAGGGTTTTCTATCATCACGATTCGGTATGCGTAAAGATCCTATCCATGGTAATCATCGTATGCACAAAGGTATTGATATTGCTGCTAAGTATGGATCTGAAGTATATCCATTAGGCAAAGGCGAAGTTATTTTTTCAGGCTATAAATCAGGCTACGGAAATACTGTCGAAATAAAACATGGCAACACTGTAGTAACCCGATATGCCCATTTAAAACGATTTTTAGTGGATGCAGGTCAACAAGTAAGCATTGGAGATAATATTGGTTTAATAGGTCGCTCTGGTCGTTCTACAGGACCACATTTACATTTAGAAGTATTATTCAACGGCAATCAAGTTGACCCACAAATATTTCTAGCAAATCACTTCGGTTCTCGCACTAATTCATACCAACTAGCAAAAGCCAAACCAGTATCTAAAGCTAAAAAGAAAAAAATCCTTAATAAGAAAATTAATACAGAATATCCACAAATTAGTGCTGTTTCACAAATCAGCTATCAAGATTACGTTGATAGTGTAGATGGCATGTTTGGTTTTTCTGCGCCAATATCATCTGCACGTTAATTTTTCAACATAGAGCTGTCCATTAGCCTAAATCACCCGTGGTATTCGGTTTGATAATACTGTAACCTGCGCCGCGTTATCCCTTACAGTAGAATGCCTTAGAGCATTTGAGACCTAATATGAGTTTTGACTCGCTTGGCCTTTCGGCAGATATTTTAAAAGCATTAAATAAAAAAGGTTACAGCAAGCCTTCAGCTATCCAACAGGAAGCTATACCTGCAGTGCTTAAAGGTCGTGATGTCATGGCGGCAGCACAGACTGGTACGGGTAAAACGGCTGGTTTCACTTTGCCAATTTTATCTATTCTTTCAAAAGGTAAATCACCCGCAAGCAAACAAGTTCGTACTTTAATTATTACTCCAACTCGTGAACTTGCTGCGCAAATTTTAGACAGCGTTGAAACTTATGGTAAATATTTGCCATTAACTTCTACGGTTGTATTTGGTGGAGTAAAAATAAATCCCCAAATTAAACGCTTACACAATGGCGTCGATATTTTAGTAGCAACTCCAGGTCGTTTATTAGATTTACATCAGCAAGGCGCTGTGCGTTTCGATGATCTAGAAATTTTAGTATTAGACGAAGCAGACCGTATGCTAGATATGGGCTTCATTCATGATATTCGTAAAATATTATCTTATTTACCACGCAAACGTCAGAACCTACTATTCTCAGCGACTTTCTCGCCTGAAATTCGAAAGTTAGCCAAGACAATGGTAAATGATCCAGTTGAGATTTCAGTCACACCACGCAATACGACTGCTGAATCAGTCAAACAATGGATTGTACCAGTAGATAAAAAAGCGAAACCAGAATTGCTAGCTGCATTGACGCACAAACATGGATGGGATCAAGTATTAGTTTTCTCTCGCACAAAACATGGTGCGGATAGATTAGTTAAACAATTAAGTAAAAATCAAATTACAGCGGTCGCGATTCACGGAAACAAAAGCCAGAATGCTAGAACACGCGCTTTAGCTTCATTCAAAAAGAATGGAGTACAAGTACTAGTCGCAACAGATATTGCAGCTAGAGGTATAGATATCAATCAGTTACCACAAGTTGTTAACTTTGATTTGCCAAATGTTCCTGAGGATTATATCCATAGAATAGGTCGTACCGGTCGAGCTGGTGAAACTGGGCAGGCTATCTCGTTAGTTAGTGCTGATGAAATAAAACAACTTCGAGATATTGAAAAGCTAATTGGAAAACAATTAGAGCGACGCTTAGAAGATGGTTTCGAGCCAGATCATGATCTGCCTGCATCAAATAGTAATGTTGGTGTTAAGAAATCTAACAACCATTCTAATAAACCAAGATCTGGTGGTTATAATAAAAGCGGTTCTAATGGTAATAACAAACCATCTAGTAAAACTAACTTTAGAAACCGAAATAAAAATAAGAATAACTAAAAAACAGGTATTAAACCTGAGAGTAAGAGCTAATTTTCGGAATTTTCTCTTACTCTCAGGTGTTTTATTGATACTTAAAGATATCCAGAAAGTAGGGGTATTTTTATTAACAGAACCTCAATTAAATATACTTAGCTAGACATCGTATCTACTAAAGCATCAACTTTTTCTTCAGCACCGTAACATTCATTCATTAATTCAATGAAACGTTGTGCTGGAGTTGATAAGAACTTACCTTTTCGCGTAACAATTCCGTAACTACGTTTTGGGAAGTATTTATCTAAAGACAAAACCGTCAGCTCTTCTCTATCACGTTCAGTTAAACACACGTCTGTAACTATCGAAATTCCTAAACCGATTTTTACGTACTCTTTGATGACTTCCCATCCGCCAGCTTCTAAAGTCACTTTGTAATTAGTGTTGTGTTGAGCGAATACCATTTTCACAATACGCCATGTACTTAAATGTCGCGGTGGCAATATTAAGCCGTAAGGACTAATGTCTGCGAGACTGCTAATATTCTTTAGTTTTGACAGTGGATGATCTTTTGGTGCGATCAACACAGGGTTATATGTAACCACTGGCTTGTATTCAATATCATCTGGAATTTCTAACATTGATCCAATCGCGATATCAATATCGTTGTTTCTTAACATCTCTAAACCACTGCGACCAGTTTCATTAGCGAGACGTAACTTTATCCCAGGGTATTGTGAGGTAAAACGTTTAACTGGCTCAGGTAATACATACAATATTGTTGATTCGCCTGCAGCGATTGAAAGTTCACCAGTACTTAAATTACCACAATGGGCACTGAATGTTTCGTGGAGATGATCAACGTTTTGCACTAAAGGCTCAGCCAATTCATAAAGAATTTTGCCTTCCACAGTAAGCATAATTTGAGGACCATTACGTTCAAACAATGATACTTCCATTTCACGTTCTAAAGCTTGTATTTGAAGAGATACAGTAGGTTGGCTGGCAAATAATTTTTCTGCCGCTTTAGTAACGCTTCCATGTTTAGCTACTTGGCAGAATGCCCTTAATTTTTTTAGACGATTCTGTTTATAGTATATTGTGGTCACATTTATTTCCTTTAATTGGCTCTACGATATTGCCAATATTAGACAGCATTATCATTAATAAGTCCAATAATTAATGATTTCAAGACTAATAAGATATTAATATAATAATTTTTAATACTATTAAAATATAAGAATAAAAGACTCACTATTAATTTTTACGTTCTTCATTAATTACAAACAAAAGTACATTCTTACTATCTTCTACAGACACTTTGTTTAATAATTAGTCTTTTATAAACCCAATTCGAGTTCTATTCTAAGATGCTAGATAGCTCAAACCGCACCGTATTTTTTGTATCTGAAAGCACAGGTATCACTGCAGAAACTATGGGGCATAGTCTGTTATCTCAGTTTCCACATCTCGATTTTACTTATCTGCAACGCCCCTATGTCGATACTAAGAAAAGGGCCCAGCAGCTAGTTGATGAAATATCTAAAGTCAGTAAAGATCAAGGATTTAAACCTTTGGTATTTGCGACTATGCCAGAAGCTGATATTAATAAAATTCTAGAAGAAGCTGATTGTCATTACTATGAAATTTTCGAGAATTTTTTAGATAAGATAGGCCAAGATCTTCACACAAAACCCACCAGGGAATCAGGTTTGAGTCATGGTTTAGTCAATGAAAAAACCTACGACTTGCGAATTGATGCTTTGAATTACACATTGAAGCATGATGATGCGATGGTGCTAAAAACTCTGGATAAAGCTGATGTTATTATAGTCGGCGTATCTCGATCGGGTAAAACACCCACTTCACTCTATTTAGCTTTGAAATACGGCATTAAAGCAGCAAACTATCCGATAACTGATAGTGATTTCGAAAAAAATGCTTTACCAGATGTTTTATTAGATAATCGAGAGAAATTATTTGCTACAAAAATTGAGGCAAAACGTCTTCACGAAATTCGTGAAAAGCGTCGTCCAGCTAGTCAGTATTCAGCTTTAAATAACTGTGTAACTGAAATTAAAAAAGCGCAGCAACTATATGATAAATATAATTTAGTTCCAATGGATGTTACCCATCAATCCATCGAAGAGCTATCTGCACAAATTGTTAGAAAATTATCATCACAAGAAACAATTACTATTAAACCCTCAAAGGATTTATAAGCATGAACACCTACAATGTGATCTGGTTAGATCAACTTGGCATTAATGACATCGATAGCGTAGGCGGTAAAAATGCCTCTTTGGGTGAGATGATTCAAAATCTCGGAAATTTAGGAGTAAATGTACCTGGTGGTTTCGCTACCACGGCAGATGCTTATAGAGGCTTTCTTGAGCATGAAGATCTAGGCAACAGAATTAATGCATTATTGGATGAATTAGACGTTGATGATCTCGGAGCTTTAGCTAAAACAGGCAAACAGATTCGTGATTGGCTAATGAATGTGCCATTACAAGAAGATCTAGAAAACGATATCAACATTGCTTACGCTAAATTAGTTGAGCAATACGGTGAAGGCGTAACTTGGGCAGTTCGTTCATCTGCAACGGCGGAAGATTTACCAGATGCTTCATTTGCAGGCCAGCAAGAAACATTTTTAAATGTTTCAGGTATAGAAGATATTAAAGTCGCTATACGTAAAGTTTTTGCTTCTTTATTTACAGATCGCGCGATTTCATACCGTGTACACCAAAACTTTGATCATGCAGGTGTGGCTTTATCTGCTGGCATCCAAAAGATGGTTCGATCAGATATCGCAGCTAGTGGCGTATTGTTTACCTTAGATACTGAATCTGGTTTCGATAAGGTTGTGTTTGTTACGGGCAGTTATGGTTTAGGTGAAATGGTAGTTCAGGGCGCTGTAAACCCAGATGAATTCTATGTTTACAAACGTAATTTAACTGAACAGAAGCCTGCGGTTTTAAGTCGTACTTTAGGTAGTAAGAAGATCCAAATGATCTTCGATCAAGGCGGAGAAGAACCAGTAAAGATCATCGATGTCGAAGCTGAAAAACAAACTCAATATTGTATTACAGATGAACAAGTTGAAGAACTCGCTCGTCAAGCAATGATCATTGAGAAACACTACAAGCGCCCGATGGATATTGAATGGGCATTAGACGGCTTAGACAACATTTTATATATCGTACAAGCACGTCCTGAAACCGTACAAAGCCAATCAACTAATGTAATTGAACGTTTTGCACTAGATCAAAAAGCAGGCCTAAAAGCTACTATATTAGCCGAAGGTCGATCAATTGGTTCACGTATAGGTTCTGGCGCAGCCAGAATTATTACTAGCTTAGATGACATGGACAGAATTAAGCCAGGTGATGTATTAGTAACGGACATGACAGATCCGGATTGGGAGCCGATTATGAAACGTGCTTCAGCAATCGTGACTAATCGCGGTGGACGTACTTGTCATGCGGCGATTATTGCTCGTGAATTAGGCGTACCTGCAGTAGTTGGTTGTGGTGATGCAACTGAAACCATCCCAGAAGGTACCGAAATTACAGTTTCATGTGCAGAAGGTGATAGTGGCTTTGCCTATGAAGGCTTATTAAATTACGAAATCAACACAACCGAAATCAACACCATGCCTGATCTTGATTTAAAAGTGATGATGAATGTAGGAAATCCAGAACGTGCTTTCGACTTCTGCCAACTACCGAATAAGGGCGTTGGCTTGGCACGCATGGAATTCATTATTAATAACATGATTGGTATTCATCCTCGGGCTTTATTGAATTACGAACAACAATCAAACGAATTGAAAGCTATTATTGATCCGAAAATTGCAGCTTACAAAAGCCCACGTGATTTCTTTGTGTCTAAAATCATTGAAGGTGTTTCAACACTTGCAGCCGCTTTTCATCCTCAGCCATTAATTTTAAGAATGTCTGACTTTAAATCAAACGAATACGCGAATCTTATTGCAGGTACTGCTTACGAACCTGAAGAAGAAAACCCAATGATTGGTTTTCGTGGAGCCTCACGTTATCTAGATGAGACCTTTCGACCTTGTTTCGACATGGAATGTGAAGCAATTAAATATGTTCGTAATGTAATGGGTTTGGATAATATCGAAGTCATGGTTCCTTTTGTAAGAACCCTTGAAGAAGCAAAAGGGGTAACTGAGTTGTTAGCTGAAAACGGCCTCGCTCGTGGCGATAACGGTTTGCGTCATATTATGATGTGCGAACTCCCATCAAACGCTGTGCTTGCTGATCAATTCTTAGAATACTTTGATGGTTTCTCAATCGGTTCTAATGATATGACACAGTTAACTCTTGGATTAGATCGAGATTCTGGTTTAGTCGCTGCAAGCTTTGATGAAAGAAACCCAGCCGTTAAAGCTATGCTAAAGATGGCTATTGTCGCTTGTAAGAAACAAGGTAAATACGTCGGTATATGTGGTCAAGGCCCATCTGATCATCCTGATTTAGCCGAATGGCTAATGGAGCAGGGCATTGATAGTGTTTCATTAAACCCTGATACAGTAATCGATACATGGAATATGTTGGCTTCTAAAAGTTAATAAAAGACACCCCCCACCTTTTGGGCTGTTTTATCATTTATTACGGAAAACAAGCTAAAAGGTGGGGAGTGTCTGTCTTTTTAAAACTATATAATTTCCATAAGTAACTTAATCTTTGGGACAGTTAAATTAATGAATATGAAACCTAGAAAATTATTTGTAGTTTTTATTATTATTCTATTAGCTACAACGCTGCTGTTTCCAAAAACAGAAGAACAAAAATATTGTGAGCAATTTTCAGGAGAAAGCATCTCAGACAAACCATCTGATAATTTCACCTCATGTCAAACAGACTTAAGATGCAAAGTTGATCAAGATAACCTTACTACAAAAGACACAGACCAAGATGTAGTCTTGTTTATGTGTATTCCTGAGAAAGAAACTTCACCAGTAACTTCATCACAGAAAACATCAGTGTTTCCTAAATAACTTTATTTATCTATTGTTTCGTGAAGACGCAGTCCACATTTAAATAAGTTTATTACAAGGCACTAGCTATTATGGTGCTTGGTCTTTTAGTTGGTTGTCCAAAGAATTGAGCTCAAACCAATGCTCTTAAGTACCAAAGTCATCACCCGCAATTTTAAAGGTACCTCGTTTAAAACGAACTGTATCTTCAATGACTGCGAGCAGTGCAGCTATGCTAATCATCGCACCAGAGATAGGTAATATCATAACCGCATATTTCTTAGGCATGTAATTAGGTTTGAAGACAAAGCTTCCTTCTTCCCAAGCGAAATGCCACATTTCCCAGTATTTTCCACCCATTTTAGTCACTACTTCCCAGCCGTAGTAGCAGATAACAATACCCAGTAAAAGCACAACGGTTGTCCACAATTGTTGTACCGCGAATGCAAAACTTGTAGGTAGGCGTGTGTAGATAAGATTAAGAGCAATATGATCTTTTTCTCGAACGGTAAGTACTAGTGCGATAAAAACTAACCAGATATTACTTAATACGGTTAATAAATCACCCCATACGGGCGGATTTTCAAACACGTAACGCATGATAACGGTGTAGACCGTGAAGGCGACCATTAAAAACAGCATGAGCATGCAAAAAGCTGTAAGGAACTTACGTGCCCAGAGATCAATTGTGACAAAGAACTTTTCCATTTTGTTCAGACCTTTTGTTAAATTAGTTATGTAATTAAAAGTTTAACTTAATTATTTACTTGCTAACGAAGCCCATTACTTCTGGAAGCCACATTGTAAAGCTAGGAATCACTACTAATAATAAGAGTAATAAAAATAAAGGTATAAGGAATGGAAGCATGGCTATCGCAACGCTTTCAAGGCGTGCTTTGGCTATTGCTGCACCAGTAAAGTAAGCAACTCCAAGTGGGGGTGTAACCGAACCTATCAAGAAGCCTACAACACATACCAATCCCGCTTGTACTTCGGGATATCCTGCTTTTACCATGACAGTAACGATAACAGGGCCGACAACAATAATATTTGCTGCTGAATCCATTATCATCCCTAAAACAAAAATAAATGTAACTAATACAAGTGCAAAAATAATGGGGTTGTCTGCATAACTGAGTAGCCATGTTTCAAGGTCATTAATCGCACCTAATGAGGTTAGTAGCCAACTAAAAGGACCAGAGGCAGCAATAATAACGAACACCATGGCGCTATTTCGAAATGCTCTAATGAAAGCACTTTTGCAATTTTCCCAAGTAATTGTTTTATATACAAACAAACCCACGAATAGAGCGATAGTAGCGGTTAACGCACCAGCTTCAACAACTCCTGCAATACCACCCATAACCGAACCGACGAGTACTAATGGAATAAGTAGGGCGAAAGATGCTTTTTTACCAGCATGCCAAATAGCTCTAAAGCTAAACGGTTCGTCACTGCGTTCAAAGTTATATTTGACGGCGAGAATATAATTGACCAACATCAATAAGCCACCAATCATAATGCCTGGGATAATACCACCAGCGAATAATGCACCAACCGAAATACCAACTGAATTAGCCAATACAATCATCATGATACTAGGTGGGATAATTCCCCCAATAGTCGAACTCACTGCGGTAATAGCTGCGGCAAATGGCGCAGGATAGCCCGCGCGTTTCATCGCAGGAATCATCAAAGAACCTACGGTGGCGGTATCAGCGACTACCGAACCATTCATACCTGCAAAAAACATACTCACCAGTACATTGGCCTGTGCCAAGCTGCCTCTCATTCGACCTATCATTCGTTGACTAAGCTCGACTAAGCGATCTGTTATCGTCGCACTAGTCATTAGTTCCCCGGTTAGCATGAAGAATGGAATAGCGATCAGCGGTACGGAATCAATTGCGCTGAACATTTGACTGGGAATTAAGATCATCGGCGCTGCATCTGTTAATAAGATGTAGCCGACAGGTAATAAAATTAAAGTGAAGCCGATTGGCGCTCCCATTAGAATGAGGAATACCAGAAGCCCCATGAGTATAATACTATCCATTAGTGATATTCTCCTCCTGTATAAACTGTCGAACACGCTCTAGTTTCTGTTGTGAAACTGCCAGTTCTTTGTCAAAAAGCGGATAAAAAAGTCGCTTTACTGTATTTTTAATATCATCCATTTGATTCTACTCTTTAGTCAATTATGTCACGTAAGGTGATTTTGAGTTTTTCTGTAAATGTGCGTGGGAGTTTTATTTGGCAATGATTAAAAGCAGAATTAATTCGCTCTACTTCAAAGTTAAATTTTTCCATAGTTTTATTTGAGTCGTGTATTTTAGTTTTAATGAGATCGTCCACAACCTATGCCCAAACAGAACCATTCTCTAATGACTTAAATACATCAAGCAGAATTTCACTGCAGTAACTTGTTACTGTTTTTACTTTGAAAGTGGGAGTTATTTTCATAACTATCAAATCTATCGACTTGTCATTAATGAAACGTAGTTCTTTATTAGACTAGAGAGATAATCAATTTGAGACTGATGTTCCATTTTTGCATCTATGGGTAGATTCTTTACAAAGAGTAGAGAGTTGCTCGGGTTTTCAATAAAGCTAAATATTGTTTTCGTGTTGTGTAATCGTAAAACAGAAAGCGTGGAAATAACCACGCTCTCTGTTTATATAACTATCAGATAATGAGAGTTACAATGCGCCTGCAGCTTTTAATGTAGCAATGAAGTCAGTCAATCCCTGCTCTTCCAGAACTCGTTCTGCGGTTGCAGGATCATACGCACCTTTTGCATTTAACCAAGCATCTACCGCACCGGCTCTCCAGAGTTTCATTTCTTCTTCGTTAGGGACATACCACTCTTTGATGCTTTCTTTTATTGCAGTCTCTCCATCTTTTACCCACTCACGATCCAATTTTTGAACATGTTCACCAAAAGCTTTTGCTGCTGTGTGCAACCAACCTTTTTCTTCATCACTTAGTTTGTCATACTGGCGTTTATCCATTGAAAGCTGATTGCCAGACCAAACTCCACTGACTTCGGTGAAATACTTCGCAACTTCGTGCAATTTGGCGACATACTGCCAAGGAGTTGCGACGTACTGTCCGGATACTACACCAGTCTGCAAACCTTGATATAACTGTCCCCAATCGTAAGGTACCGGAATAGCACCCCAGTTTTTAATCAACGTGTATTCGATAGGACTTTTAGTAACACGCCATTTGATACCTTTCATATCGGCAGGTACGTGAATCGGCCCTTTTGCATTACCAAGCTGACGAAAACCACCACTAGAGTAAACAGTTAAACAAACATGTCCTGCTTCTTCAGCAGCAATATCACATTGTTTCTTTGCCAACCAATTTGAAGAAATTCGATCGGCATCTTCGATGCTTTTGAATATAAAAGGCAGATCAAAAATAGAAAGTGCTGTACCAAAATTACCAAAATTAGCAGTAGAACTGGTCCACAATGAAATCAAACCCTGATTTGCCTGTTCGCCACAAGATTGCTCACTACAAAGTGATTTACGGTAGTGTGGCTCAATCTTCATTTTTCCACCTGATACTTTTTCAAGGGTCGGAATCAAAGCCTGATCAATTGCATCACCAATAGGCATACCCTTGAAACCAACTGTTCCTAACTTTAGTACTTTTTCTGCAAAAGCACCTTCAGCACAAAACATTAGAGCAGCAGCCATGGCTATTGCTTTTAAAGAATTTCTCTTTTTCATAATACTCTCTCCTTTGATAAATTTAAAAATTGAACAACCATTTTATTATCTACCTTGATTGTATTTAGGAAAAGCGACAGTTAATCAGCATATAAAGGACAGTTGCTAGGTGACAGTTTTGATTGACCTAAAGGACAGTTGTAAGGT
This sequence comes from Cocleimonas sp., assembly GCA_036960615.1. GTDB lineage: Bacteria > Pseudomonadota > Gammaproteobacteria > Thiotrichales > Thiotrichaceae > Cocleimonas. The sequence goes on from JBALXO010000027.1 coordinate 33,289, forward strand.
ATTACTTTACTCGTGTATAAGAGGTAATCTCAGTGTTCATAACTCGAGTAAGTTATTAAACCTAGACAAAAAAGCTCGAATTAATTTAACGTAGGAAATAAAGTGCAACAAACAACCTTAACATTCTTCAATTTACCAGAAAATTCAAAACTAGGATTGCGCGATCAAATCTGCGAAATGGTAAGTTCTGCAATTACTTCTCAAATACTATCTCCAGATAAACGACTTCCTTCATGTAGAGAACTTGCTCAAGAACTTGGAGTATCAAGAAATACTGTTTTTGCAGCATACAACCGTCTTATTGATCTTGGTTTGTTAATCTCTAAAAATAGATCGGGATATTTTATAGCACCAGACTCTCAATCTATTTTAGCTTTAGGTAGTGGTACTGAACATGATAAAGAAAAAGATAGAGTTCCATCCCCTGTAGAGTTTGAACCTTCAGGATTAATTCCAGTGGTTAATCCACTTAATTGGACTAGTTATCCATATCCTTTTATTTACAATCAAATTGATCCAAGTTTATTTCCTGTTGAGAGTTGGCGTGAATGTTCGCGTTTAGCATTAAGTCGTATACAAAAACCTGCATGGATGGACGATTCAGTAGAAAGTGACAGCCCACAATTAATTCAACAATTAAGACAGCGTCTTTTAAATTATCGGGGTATATATGCAGAAGAAGATGAGATTTTAATCACCTTAGGAACTCAAAATGCATTATTTATTATTGGCACAGTATTTTCGAATAATGATAAAAAGATAGCTATTGAAGACCCCGGATATTTTGGGGCACGGAATGCCTTCAAATTAAGTGGCAATGATTTTGTTGGTGTACCTGTTGATGAAGGAGGCCTAGACGTTACGGCTATTCCTGATAACTGCAAGCTAGTATTTACAACTCCAAGCCATCAATTTCCAACGATGGTAACTATGTCAGAAACACGAAGAAAAGAGTTACTTAAAGCATCAGTTGAGAAAGATTTTTTAATTATAGAAGACGACTATGAAGCGGAAATGAACTATTTTGATAATCGATCAAGATCTATCCGTTCATTCGATCAAGACAATAGAGTTATCTATGTTGGAAGTTTATCTAAAACAGTATCGCCTGGTATACGACTAGGCTTCATGGTTGCACACCGAGATATAATCGAACGAGCCAGAATGCATAGAGGAGTAATGATGAGACATCCTCCAACTATCATTCAAGAGACTGTCGCCTTGTTTTTTCGTCTTGGATATTACGATTCACATCTAAGAAATCTTCAACGTCGCTATAAAAAGCGCTGGCATGTCATGAACGATGCTATTTCAAAGCATTTATCAATGCTAGAGCAAACCAAAAACAGAGGAGGTACCTCATTCTGGTTAAGAGGCCCAGAAGGTTTTAATGCGAGAGATTTAGAAGACCGACTGCGTGATAAAGGTGTACTAATTGATATTGGTGAAACATATTACTTAAGTAATGACACGCGTAGTTTTAGGCTTGGTTTTGCATTTGTAACTATGCAAAAACTTGAAGAAGGAATAATAATAATCGCTGAAGAAGTAAAATATTTACTTCAATTATCAAATTAGAATATATTGGTAAATAATTGAATAATAATAATATTTTTATCTAAAAGTAATATTATTAATACTGTCCTTAGAAAACTTTAAACCTGTCTCTAGACTGGATTGATGTTTTTTGAGTTAATTGTTGCCAGTAGTTTAGTAATAGTTTTTTGTGAATTATACAAATTTCGATTTCCTTCCCTAGAGTCACTTTAAGAATAATTTAAATATATGATACCTATAAAATGTGATCAAAATATGGCTTCATGCCAACCCTTCATCATTGATATTGCAGATGAAACATTAAATGCTGTACGTGAAAAAGTTGCGGCTTATCCATGGCATGAAATGCCTGATGATGGTGGGTGGGGATATGGTACTAATCTTGAATACATGAAAGAACTCGCTGATTATTGGGTGAATGATTACGATTGGCGAAAACATGAGACTGCTATTAATGTATTTCCTCAGTTCAAGGCTGATGTAGATGGTATTGAAATGCACTTTATTCATGAAATAGGTAGTGGGCCATCTCCAACACCATTATTAATTACTCATGGTTGGCCTGGATCAGTAGTTGAATTTATGGAAGTCATTGAGCCTCTTGCTCATCCAGAACGATTTGGAGGCAATATTGAAGATGCCTTCACTGTTATTTCTCCTTCTCTCCCAGGATTTGGTTTTTCAGGCCGACCACCACATCCTTATGGCCCTCGTAAGATGGCTGAAGTACTGAACTCATTAATGGTAGATGTTCTAGGTTATGACAACTACATTGCTCAGGGCGGCGACTGGGGTGGGACTATTGCATCGTATATTGGCTTCGATTATCCAGAAAGTTGTAAAGCAATACATATCAATATACTAACTGTTAGACATCCAGATGGGCCACAAACAGCTGAAGAAAAGGAGTGGGAGGATCAATTTGAAATTGACCAAGAAATGGAAAATGGATATCGCACCCAACAGGCTACACGACCGCAAACGCTAAGTTACGGCATGATGGATAGCCCTGTAGGTATTGCAGCTTGGATTCTTGAAAAATATAACTCATGGTCAGATACTAACGGTGATGATGTCGAAAGTGTTTATTCTAAAGATGAATTACTTACCAATATAATGATTTATGTAGTTACTAGAACCTTTAACACTGCATCGTGGATTTATTACGGTCGCCGTGAAGAGGGTGGAAGAATCTTATCTAAAAAGGGCGATCCTATTACCGTGCCAACAGGGTGCGCTATATTTCCTAAGGAAATGTCTTCGTGGCCACCACGCAGTTATGTCGAACGTATGTGTAATGTTCAACATTGGACTGAAATGCCTCGAGGAGGACATTTTGGCGCATTAGAAGAACCAGAACTGTTGGTAGAAGATATTCGAGCTTTTGCCCGTAAATTGTAAGACTAATAATTTAGCAATTTAAATAAAACTTAAACAAATAAACCAAATAAACGTATAGGAAAAACTTGATGTCTACACTTTTAACTCACGAAGAATATAAAGCCATCGCGCAAAAAATAACATTCCCGGTTGATCCATTCGTTAATGGAAAATTTGCTAAGCCTCTATCTGGTAAAACAATGGAAACTATCAATCCTGCAACAGGTGAAGTGTTTGCCAGTGTTGCAGCTTGTAATTCAAAGGATGTTGATGCGGCTGTGGTAATTGCCCAAGAAGCATTTGATAATGGTAAATGGTCTCGTCTGCATCCTAATGAACGGAAGAGGATTATTATCAAATTAGCTGATTTAATTGAAGAAAATCAACATGAATTAGCTGTATTAGAAAGTCTTGAAAGTGGTAAGCCTATAAGTGAATGTCAAATGACCGATGTACCTGAAACCATTGACACATTGAAGTGGCATGCTGAGGCTGCTGACAAAATTTACGATCAAATCTCCCCTGCTAATGAAGGCGGGATTGGTATGATTGTACGTGAGCCAATTGGTGTAGTCGGCGCTGTTCTTCCATGGAATTTCCCTTTGATGATGCTAGCTTGGAAAATAGGCCCAGCATTAGCTACAGGCAATAGCGTTATTGTAAAACCCGCAGAACAAACATCACTGACTACTTTACGTGTTGCTGAACTTGCTCTTGAAGCAGGAATTCCAGCTGGCGTATTAAATGTTCTACCTGGTTTAGGCCCTGATGTTGGTGAACCGATGGGACGTCACGATGGAATTGGTGTTATTTCTTTCACGGGCTCAACCGAAATTGGTCGTCTTTTCTTGGAGTTTTCAGCTCAAAGTAACCTTAAAAAGATCACGCTTGAGTGTGGCGGTAAAAATCCTGCGGTAGTGCTTTCTGATGCAAAAAATCTAGACAATATAGCTCAACATGTAACGTTTTCAGCTTTATGGAATATGGGACAGAACTGCACTGCGAATGCGCGATTGATTGTTCATAAAGATTTAAAAAAACCACTTCTAGAAAAAATTCTAAAAGAATTTGATAACTGGAAAACAGGCGATCCGTTAGACCCGAGTAACCAACTCAGTGCAATTATTTCACCTGAGCAATACGAAAAGATACTAAGCTATATTGATATTGCCACCAAAGAAGGCGCCGATTTAATCTATGGCGGTAAAGCTATAAAAAATGGTAAAGGTCTTTTTATTGAACCTACTATTTTTGATAATGTAACGCCAGCAATGACGATTGCTACAGAAGAAATATTTGGGCCTGTCTTAGGCATTATGTCGGTTGATTCAGACGAAGAAGCAATAGCACTAGCCAACGATACTTGTTATGGATTACAAACCTCTTTATTTACCTCGAATGTTACCAATGCACATCGTTACGCAAGAAAATTACAGGCAGGTACTGTTTCAATTAACTGTTATGGAGAAGGTGATATCACAACTCCATTTGGTGGATATAAATTATCTGGATTTGGTGGTCGCGATAACGCCTTTTCTGCACACGATCAGTATACGGAAACCAAAACCATCTGGATTGACCTTAGCGAAGATAGTGCTTAATTAATTATGTTCTATCATACCGTAGCAATGTGACTACGCTACATCTGGAGTTTAAAGTAGATTAAAGGAATATATTTAAATAAGCATAGATTTTCTAATTACTTAAGGCATTGACAGTACAAGCTCGGTTAAAGTTGGACTCTTGTCTATCTGGGATTATCAATTAGTATTTACTTAACAAAAAATGAAAACAGGCTAAAAGTAGGGGAGTGTCACAAAACAGTATAAATCCTGATAAGAAAGTTTAATAAATTTAATTTTCATAATGGGAACCTGTTTTAAATTACTACTAATGTTTAAATTTATAAAAAATAATATGTTGCTGACTTTAATAAATTTAGGTGAGGGTGGTTCTTCTGATGATGATATTAAAGACTCACTATTAAAAGAAGTATTTGAGCGACCAATCACGGAAATTTAAGATGTTTTTTAAAGCAAACTATCTCCTTCGTCACAGATGTTGGCACAGCATTTGACATCGAAAACTATTTATTAGAGACTGTCAATAAATCATCAACTGGAGTTAACAAAGATGCACCAGATAATTCGACTACAACAGCTTCAAATGGTGACACGACTACTACCACTACTAATAATACCAATATTACTTCTAATAGTATTTACTCCACATTTTGAAGTAACGTTAGCTCAGGCAGTACTGTTGGCTCAAGTGATTCAGATGGTGGGGATTCTGGTGGCTATGGCAGCTGCACTAGATCTGGTTCTGGTTTACAAGCTGGCGATAAAATAAAAGTTACTTGAAAAAATTTCAATTTCTTGGAATTCAGATATTAAAAACAACAATTAGAAATTAGAGAGTGCATCAACTCTTATCGCGTACTACTTCAAATCAACTAAACAAATCAGTCACGTTTTAAAATATTGGCTATTCTCTATAAATTCCCATTCGGCTAATGGTAAATATCTAATTCATTTAAGGAATGCGTATTTATAAAGTAGGCGTATTATTTTCTGAACAGTGTTGGTTCGAGTTTAGAATTGAAATTATAAAAATTGTTAATTGAAGAGTGAGGATGCCTGACGGCTTTAGTTGGACGTCCAAAAAGGGGAACTACGTGCATACTAGATAAATAGTCTATTTAACATAATATATATTATGCGCACTTTAAATATAGTTGCTTTATTATTAGACTTATACAAAGCTGGGCTTTATATACGTCTCTATAAACAACTTAGTTAGTAGCAAAACAATAAAACAATCCGTTTCCACCGGTTTTCTTAAGAGCGTCAGAACTACATCCTCTAGAACCGTGTGCAGATGTCCAAGATAAGTTTCCACCTCCGTGACGATCGT
>JBALXO010000028.1:0-9615 GCA_036960615.1 Cocleimonas sp.
ACAGGTAAAGTAATTACCTGAGCCAAATGCTCAAAGTGATCCACTTTATGTGGAATCGCCATGGCATTGATAAAGTATTCTTGAAACATAGGCTCAAGCGCCGTTTCAATTTTATGCATCTTTAATACTTCGGTTTCTATTTCATGGCGTTTTGCCAAGCTGGTTAAAGCCATGCGTGCGCCGGTCCCTGCTGCATTGCCTACTGACTTAACTTCATCCAGCGGACAATCAGGAATCATGCCTAATAGCATCGCGTATTTAGGATCTATATGCGCACCAAAAGCGCCAGCAAAACGAATACGTTCAATTTTATCAATTTTGATTTTGTCTTTTAACAACATCACACTGGCGTAAAGCGTTCCTTTTGCTAGTTGAATTGCGCGGATATCATTTTGGGTAATTAGAACGCCAGTTTCACAATGCGAATCTAATGCAATCCCTGTATTTGAGTCATCTTCTTTATCAGTACGACTGGCCACCATTTTATAAGCCCAAGTTTTGTCATTTCTAACAATTCTAGGCGAAGTGTCAGCTTTGTCGCCCAACAAGACACCGTCGGTACTGATGATTCCTGCTAAGTACATGGTTGCAATTGCTTCGATAATGCCTGAGCCACAAATACCTGTTACGCCCGTTTCACCAATCGCTTCATCGAATCCTTCTTCATCAGACCAAAGATCAACACCAATTACTTTGTATCGAGGTTCTAAGGTTTCTGCGTCAATTCTTACACGTTCAATCGCACCCGGTGCAGCGCGTTGACCATTATGAATTTGAGCACCTTCAAAAGCTGGACCAGTTGGAGATGATGCTGCTACGAGTTTTTTCTTATTTCCTAATACGATTTCAGCATTGGTGCCGACGTCGATGATTAATGTCATTTCATCATCTTCATAAGGTGATTCTGACAATACTACTGATGCGGCATCTGAGCCTACATGACCGGCAATACAAGGTGGCATATAGACTTGTGCGCCAGCGGCAAGTTTAAGGTCTAAATCTTTAGCTGGAATTTTTAGAGCATCTTGAGTGGCCAAAGCGAACGGTGCGCCACCTAATTCGACTGGATCAATACCAAGGAAAATATGATGCATTACTGGATTGCCAACGAAGGTGGCATCTAAAACTAAGTCTCTTGTTACGCTAGAATCGGTCTTAGCCGCTTCGGTTAATAAGTTATCTATTAATTGATTCATACCTTCACGAATAGCGTCAGTCATTTTGATGTCACCACCCGGATTCATCATCGAGTATGAAACGCGACTCATGAGATCTTCACCAAACTTAATCTGAGGATTCATCAATCCGCTTGATGCTAAAACGTCGCCCGTTTCTAACTCACATAAATGTCCCGCAATAGTGGTTGAACCCATATCAACCGCCAAACCATAGGCTTTTTCTTTTATTCCAGGCCAGATGGCGATGATGCGTTCGCCTTCATATATAGCGACAGTCACTGTCCATTTTCCTTTGCGTAAGGCGGGTTGCAGTTCGCGTAATAAGAATGTTTCTATGCTTAGATTTGTATAACCTACTTCGAACTCAATCGAATCTTTGAGTCGTTCTAAATCACCACTGGGTGAATCTAGTTCAGGTTCTTCTACGTCTACTGTTACTAATTTAACAGCAGGTTTGTTTTCGATATTTATGACAGTCGCTTCTTTGCGAATAACTTGTTGATGCGTTTGGCTTTCAGCAGGAACATCAATAACGATGTCACCTTGGATTTTTGCCTGACAACTGAGTCGGTAGCCTTCATTCAAAGACGCTTCATCAATTTGCTTGCGCTCCGTCTCTAAAACAGGGGAGAGGTGATCAGCTTCTGAGGTAATTTGATGTTTAGGAAAAGAGCCAACACTAAGTTTTACTTTACAACGAGTACATAAGCCATTGCCGCCACAAATAGAGGCAACATCGGCACCTAAATCGCGAGCTGCACTCAGAATATCCGTTCCAGCTTCTACTTCGCCGCGAATGCCTGATGGGGTAAATACTACTTTAAACGTACTCATTTACTATTACTCGTCTTGTTTTAATTTTCTGTGTCTTTTATAGGTTTAATATTCGCAATCTGGCAGTAATCACTGGCATCTTCGGTAAATATATTTTCAACTGTTTTAAGATGCGTAGGTGTATCAAGTGTACCTGCCATAACTGATATTTCGTTATTTGAGACGTTCTTATTATCCCAAAATAAATTTCCACCACAGCTATTGCAAAACCCTCGGAAGATATTGGGTAAGCATTCAAACCATGTTAATGATTCTTCATTCGTTAAGCTTAAATGATCTTTATTAATACGGGTAGCGGCAACATAATGACCACTTGTTTTTCGACATTGTGAACAGTAACAATTGACTACATCTCTAGCCGGTCCATTAATCTGATATGAGACACCAGAACAAAGACAACTACCAGTGAGTTGCCTTGCATGGGATTTATCAATTGAGGTTTCTGTAATGTCTAATGGATCTTTCATAACAGTTCTTTAATTTAATCTAGCTATTAAGCTCTTGCGCGTCTCGATCGGCGTCCACTTCTTTCACGAGATCCTTCTGCAGTAGGGTCACGATAGCAAGCTAACCAATTTGCACAGTCTGGGTCATTACCCATAACTACGTCAGCCGCACGAACCGCTTGCACCACTTCTGTATGTAATGGGTTGACGATTGCAGAGGTCATTCCCGCGCCCATTGCCATGCTAATAAACGAGGCATTAACGCCGTTACGATTAGGAATACCAAAGCTAAAGTTTGATGCGCCACATGTTGTATTTACTTTTAATTCGTTACGTAAGCGACTGATTAAATGAAGAACTTGTCTGCCTGCATCATTAATTGCGCCTACTGGCATAACTAATGGGTCAACCACTACATCGCAAGGTTTGATTCCATAATCCATTGCGCGTTCTACAATTTTCTTTGCTACTTCAAAGCGAACGTTAGGATCTTCAGAAATGCCTGTTTCATCGTTCGAGATTGCAACAACAGCACAGCCATATTTTTTAACTAAAGGCAGAACTACTTCCAATCTGTCTTCTTCACCAGTAACAGAGTTAACTAAAGCACGACCTTGATAAACCGCTAAACCTGCTTCTAAAGCAGCAACGATAGAAGAGTCGATCGCTAATGGCACATCAGTAATTGATTGAACCAGTTTGATTGTATCAGCGAGTATTTTAGGCTCATCAGCAAGTGGAATACCTGCATTGATATCAAGCATTTGTGCGCCTGCCGCAAGTTGTGCACGGACGTCTCGTTCTACACTGGTAAAGTCGCCATTTTTCATTTCTTCTGCAAGAATCTTTCGACCTGTTGGATTGATTCTCTCACCGATCATTACGAAAGGCTTATCAAAGCCAATGATGACTTCTTTACTGTGCGAATTTAAAACTGTATGGGTCATGTCTATCTCCAATAGAATTTTATACCTTATTTCTGAAAAAGGTTAAAAGTAGGGGGTGTCACTTAATCCCTTCTTAATACATAAAACTCTTAATATATAATCAACTCAAAGACTGTCTAATCTTGAGGTGGCATCCAAGGAACTCTATCTCCTAATACACCTGATTTAAGCACCATATCTTTAACGGCACTTTCTTGTTTGTATGCCATCACATGCACACCTGCGACACCTTCAATCTCTTTTAGCTGTTGCATCAGTTCAACACAGATTTGTCGGCCTTCTTCTTTTTGATTTTCTGCGCCTGCTAAACGATCGATTACCCAATCTGGAATATGCACGCCAGGTACATTAGTCCGAATCCAAGACGCTGATTTAGCAGAAGCCATTGGGCCGACACCTGCAAGAATGAAGGTCTTATCAAGCAGACCTTTATCTCCCGCTTCAGCTATAAACTCTTTGAATAATGGAATATCAAAACAGTATTGTGTTTGGATAAATTGTGCGCCTGCTTCTATTTTTTGTGCGAGTCTGGAGGCACGAAAATCGGTTGGTAGGGCGAACGGATTAGCCGCAGCACCTAAAAATACAGGAGGTGGTGTTGTTAGCTTACGCCCGCTAATAAAGCGACTTTCATCACGCATGGTCTTTACAGTATCGAGTAAAGAGATTGCACCTAAATCAAATACTGGCTTAGCTTCAGGATGATCACCCGCTTGTACGCCGTCACCACTTAAGCACAACATATTTGCTACGCCCATGGCAGATGCACCTAGTACATCGCCTTGAATCGCAATACGGTTTTTGTCGCGGCAAGATATCTGCATTACCATCGAGTAGCCTTTGCGCGTTAGCAATGAACAAACTCCAACACTAGACATATGACAGTTTGCACCTGAACCATCGGTGGCATTGATAGCATCTGCAACGCCATCAAATAATGCCGCTTGTTCGTATACTTCAGCAGGATCAGCAGAATCAGGTGGTGCCATTTCAGAAGTGACTGCAAAGTGACCTGCGCGTAATACGCGTTCTAAACGACCAGGTGAATTATGCCCAGGTAGAATAGGGAGGTTTTCTCCTAATTCTGGTTCATCATCAAACATCATTCTACGACTACCTTTATTTCGTGAATCTTACGCACCTCTTTGAGCCAAGATGACTTTCCGCGTAGACGGTTATCGATCGCAACTTGTATATTCATAATTGACTCTCGAGAATCATCACTCGTACTAAGGGCTTCATCGTTCATATCTGGATTCATCACTTTACTGCCACGCCAAGCTTCTACCCAAACACAACGCATTTCAGGTTTTACTTCGCAATGACCGTTAGGTCTCACGCCACCACAAGGGCCGTTTCTGAGTTCTTTTGGGCAATTCATTGGGCAAGACATGCCCGTTTCATGAAGTACACACTGGCCGCACATTTTGCAATCGAAGAGTAAACCTTTAATACTTTTCTCTACAAATGCGACCGGCTTTTCAACGCGATCATAACCAATGGCTTTCCATAAAGGATGTAATGCACTGAGCACTTTTTCAAGTACGATATAGGATTTATTAAAAGCATTGGCATTACTTACTGCCCATTTTCTAACAGAATACATTTAAGCGTCCTCTGCTTGTTCTTGATCGGGATCAAGACCTTTGTTTCTGATAAAAGTATCGAGCTTTTCATCAGTGAATTCAGTATCAATTTTTGCAACGGTTGCTGCAAGTAATTCGTCTAAATCACCATCCGCTTTTTTGTTAACTCGACGCCAATCATCAAGATAGGAATCAGTGTCGATTTTTTTAGCACGCATTGCAGCACGATCAATTGCTTCTTGGTAACGTGCATCAAGTAATTTTTTAGCGCGTTTACGACCTTCTTGCACAGTGACTTGAGAAGGAATATCTCGCCAGTAAATGGTGACTATTTTTGGCATTACGCGTTGTTCTCCGTGAGTTGTAAGTGTTTCTATAATAAGGAATTAAAGTAAGAAGTCGAAATTAGAGGTTAACAGAAAGGTTTTCTAACGAAACGTGAAACTCTTTGTTTTCAAGTTCAGTTTGCATTTCGCCGTATCCAGTGAAAATGCGTTCAAACGTTAAACCTAATCGTTCAGCACCTATCTTAGCTTTTTCAGTGAGTTCGGTGTTTTCAGTTTGGGCAAGGTAGACGAGTTTTTTGTAGTTACCAAAATACATCTCTAGCAATTCAGGTTTACGATCTAATCCAAGCATTTTCCAAACGTAAGTTTCAAAGTGTTGAGTAAGAAAGTCAGTTAGATAAAAAGTGCCAATTTCGGCCTCATGCAGTTCATTGAATTTATCGTGTCCTGCAAAAAATTGATAGCAGTGAGCTCCAGGGAGGCGGGCTGTGTTTGTTTCTTCTATGAGCTTATCAAGATCACCCTGAGTACCGCATTCGCCATAAGCTATTAAAATTTCACCATCATTCTGTTTGCGAATATTAGTGATTTTTTCTCTTACCGCATCAGTGATCAGGTGAGGGGTGGAATGATACTTTGCGGGCACACAATCAATATTGAAATGTTGCCAGTCATTGAGACTTTTTAAGGCGACTAGTTCGTTAGCGAGAGCACCACATGCGATGATATTGACTATCTTTTTCATCTTGATACATTCTCGCTAATAATAGCCGTAAGTTGAAAAGAGCCGCTAGCTGGCTCTTTTAAGCGCAATTTGCTCTTTAGCGATATCAACAGCAGAAGCTGCATCACGACAATAAGCATCAGCGCCTACTGCTGCACCAAATTCTTCATTTAGTGGCGCGCCACCAACTAATACAATGTAATCGTCACGCATGCCTTGTGAAACCAACTCATCAATCACCACTTTCATGTATGGCATTGTGGTTGTTAGAAGTGCTGACATACCTAAAATATCTGGCTTATGTTCTTCCAATGCTGCGAAGTAATCTTCTACCGATTGGTTGATACCTAGATCTATTACTTCAAAGCCTGCACCTTCCATCATCATCTTTACAAGGTTCTTACCGATATCATGAATATCACCTTTAACAGTACCAATTACCATCTTGCCAGCGCGTGCCCCTTCAGATGCTGAAAGTAGTGGTTTTAATATCGCCATACCACCTTTCATTGCATTTGCTGAAGAGAGTACTTCTGGTACAAACAAAATACCATCACGGAAGTCGATGCCAACAATTGTCATGCCGCCAACGAGTGCTTCGGTCAAAACTTTGTCTGCAGCCCAACCACGCTTTAATAAAATTTCAGTACCTTCAATGACTTCTTCTTTTAAACCGTCATAAAGATCATCCTGCATTTGCTCTACCAACTCATCATCAGGTAGTTCATTCAGATCAATATCATCTTCATCATAATCATCTTGGTCAGACATAAGAGTCACTCTTTGGGTTTAGTATTCAATAGGTTCAGTGTATTTCTTAGTGCGTTAGATTGCCAAAAAATTAACGACTTAACCTTATGCAATTACGACAGTATGACTATTGATAGTAGTGTTTGATTGTGTTCATGAGTGTTACGCTAGAGTATTGATAAAAAAAGAAAACAGGCAAAAAGGTGGGGGGTGTCATTTTATCGCTTAAAAAGACTCTCTGATGCGGTTATATTATCTGATGTGAGAGTCTAGTTTCTCTAAAGTTTTGATGTGATAATGCCTACCTAATTTGGGTTACCTGAGAAAACCATGTCTACATTACTAAAAGATTTACTCGCTGAAAAAGGCGTTTTATTGGCTGACGGCGCAACCGGATCGAACTTATTTGGCATGGGTTTACAAACAGGTGATTCACCAGAACTCTGGAATACAGATTTTCCTGAGAGAATCGCTCAGCATTACCGTAATTTTGTCGAAGCAGGCTCAGACATTATTCTGACCAACACATTTGGTGGCACACACTTTAGAATGAATTTGCACGGTGCGGGCAAACGCGTTGAAGAACTCAATGTAAATGCAGTAAAAATACTCAAAGAAGAGATTGCAAAATCAGGCAGAAAAATTGTCTGTGCAGGCTCAATGGGGCCGACAGGTGAGTTGATAATCCCACTTGGGACAATGTCTCATGAGCAAGCAGTAGATGCGTTTAGAGAACAAGCAGAAGCCCTAAAGAAGGGTGGGGTCGATGTGTTTTGGATCGAAACATTATCTTCAAAAGAAGAAGCGCGCGCAGCGGTTGAAGCATGTACGGGTTTAGGTTTGCCGATTGTAACGACTTACAGTATCGACACTAACGGTCGCACTATGATGGGCTTATCACCTGATGATATTGTTAAAACTAGTACTTCGATTGGTGACGATACGGGAACGCCACTGATGGCAATCGGCTCAAACTGTGGCGTCGGCGCACCAGAATTAGTCGCGGCGATTATTAACATCAAAACCGCGTTAAAAGATCAGGAAAATCCACCCATCATTATTTCAAAAGCCAACTGTGGAGTACCTGAATACGTAAAGGGCGAAATCGTTTACAGCGGTACCGAAGCAATCATGGCCGATTATGCAGGCATGGCGATTGATGCAGGCGCTACCATCGTCGGTGGTTGTTGCGGTACTTCACCAAGCCATGTGGCAGCAATGCGCAAAGCGATAGATAATCACACCAAAGGCACAACGCCAACTCGTGAAGATATCGAATCGCGTTTAGGCGAACTCAGCACAGGCGCAATCGCGCAAATGGAAGGGAAGCTGGAAATCGCTGATGGGGCTTTTACTAAGAAGGATGAGCCGCGTCGTTCTCGTCGCAGGAAGTAGTGCAGATTTTAGATAACGCCCATGTAACCGGCAATTTTTTGTGGAGAGCTTTTGTGAAAAAATGTAGCGAAATTAAATTCTCAAAAGACCGTAGCAAAAAATTGTCCGGTTGACATGCTTGTTAGCTTATACGTACACGCCTATATTTCCTTAAGCTTAACGTGAATTTCCATTTCCACATACCCATCAATTCTGGCATCGTTCAAATAACGCTCTAACATTGGAAAATTATCTGGTTCAAATCCACTATCAGGTAACCAATCAGAATAGATGCTCAATTGAGCCTTAATTGTTTCCTCTGGGCTTCCTTTAAAATAGAGTACAGCGTACTTACCCTTCGGTATTTCAGACGATGCAAATGGTGGCTTAACTTGTACATCTTCACCAATCACTACCGATGCAGTGTAACGACATTTATCGACTGGCGTAACTGTTGGGTTATCAAAAGCAAAGGCAAAGCGCTTTTGTTCGTCTTGCTTTATACCATTACAAGCAGCCCAATCTATAAGCTTATCCCATGCCTGATATATAGCGTTAGGTTCATAACCGCGCTCTGAAGCCAAAGTACATACACGTTGGCGATCAAGTTCTCTTACTTCAATATTCATATTTGTATTCTCTAAGTTGGTTTTACTCATCACTTCATTTGTGATGCGAGTAGGATACAAATCAGAGGGATTAAAATCTTTTCCATACTTGCTAGATATTTTTCCAATCTTGCTATCTTTAACTTTGTTTGGGTTTCGTATTTCTGACGGACTAAACCCGAAATGAAGCTTTACAGCTTTTGAAAAATTGGCACTTGATGAAAAACCGTTATCTAAAGCTACCTGAGTAACGGATAGCTCAGCTTTAAAGATTAATAAGTTGACTGCTCGCTCAAGTCTTCGTCTAACTATGTAATCATTAACTGTCTCACCGACAATACCTGTGAAAATACGGTGAAAGTGATATGCCGAAAAATTACTAACGCTTGCTACTTCAGCTAATGAAAGTTTGTTGGCTAGATTGGCTTCAATATATTGAATGACTCGATCTATGCGTTTCTTATATTCTTTATTCATTGATACCTAATTTGGAATACTGGCAGATACTCAAGGGAAGAAGCTAACAGTGCATTAAGAAGGACGGCGTCCCTCTTAATAATATTATAGGGAATCCCTATAGTTTTTTGTTTTTTTATTCTGTTCTTTCTAAGTTATTGTAAAGAAAGTAAAAACTACGTTATCAATATTTCATAATCGAAAAACAGGGGTTTCTTCCCTGTTTATTGTTCGCTTTTAGTATTTATAATTCTCATATTTTTTAGAGTGAAATAAATCATTACACTTTTTAATATAGATACTTAAAATAAACGGTTCACGTATTTTTCAATTGACTCTCGAATGCATTTTTTGGATAAACCAAAAAATGCCAACTAATCAGCTAAAAGTGGGGGGGTGTCTTTCCAACTAATCAGCTAAAAGTG
>JBALXO010000028.1:9715-27337 GCA_036960615.1 Cocleimonas sp.
CCAACTAATCAGCTAAAAGTGGGGGGGTGTCTTTCCAACTAATCAGCTAAAAGTGGGGGGGTGTCTTTCCAACTAATCAGCTAAAAGTGGGGGGGTGTCTTTTAAATAATTTAGAGGATTTTGCTAAAGCCCGTTAAACTTAAAGCATGAAGTTGACTGTTAAAAACCGTTCGATCCTTTTATTAGTAATAGCCGAAATCACAGCCATGAGTCTTTGGTTTGTTTCTTCTGCAGTTTTAAGTGATATGCAACTGGAATATTCCCTCACTGCAACTTATGGTGCTGCCTTAGCTTCAAGTGTGCCTGCGGGATTTGTTGTGGGTGCCTTGCTGGTTGCGGTTTTGGGCATTGCTGATCGCTTTGATCCGAGATTGGTATTTGGCCTTGCAAGTCTGTTGGCTGCTGCTTTTAATGCCAGTTTATTGTTAGTCGTTGTAGGTGATTTTAGCGCTATCTTTTTGCGTTTTTTAACCGGTGTTTGTCTGGCTGGAGTCTACCCTGTAGGTATGAAAATTGCGGTGGGTTGGGGTGATAAAGACCGAGGTTGGTTAGTAGGTTTGGTCGTTGGTGGTTTGACCTTGGGTTCGGCTGCTCCACATTTGTTGTCTTTTTTAGGCGGTGCTGATTGGCGGCTAACTACGCTTACAGCTTCAATAATCGCTGCATTAGCAGCTCTAGTTATCGCTTTTACTCAGTTAGGTCCGCACCACACAATCGCGTCTAAATTTCAAGCGAGTGCGATTATGATTGCATGGACGAATCGTAGTATCCGTCGTGCATTTTTTGGTTATTTTGGTCATATGTGGGAGTTATACGCGATGTGGTCATGGATAGTCACAGCATTAGCCGTTTCATATTCAATGCAAATAAGTGATTCAGAAGCGCAGGAATTCGCCAAACTCACTGCATTTATTGCTATTGGTGGAGGTGCTTTGATGTGTCCTTTGGCAGGTCTGTTTGCAGATAAAATAGGCAAGGCAAAAATCACTATTATAGCGATGAGCGTAAGTGGTTTATCGGCGTTGTTTGCGGCACTATTTTTTGGTGGCCCTATAGAATTCATGTTTATTATTGTATTGATCTGGGGACTATCGATCATTCCAGACTCCGCACAATTTTCTGCATTAATTGCAGATTATTCACCTAGAGAATTAAGCGGCAGTATCATGACTTTGCAAACCGCATTAGGTTTTGCTTTAACCATAATGACGATACAACTTACTCCAATAATTGCCAATATTTGGGGGTGGCCAACGGTGTTTGTAATATTAGCGCTGGGACCATTACTAGGTATTTTGGCAATGGTTCCGTTGACAAAAAATAACTAGAAACCGTTATCTGTTGATATTTGTTCTATAAAAGCAGTCAACCGAGGCGTAATAATTGGTGGAAGAATGACATTAAAAGACACCCCCCACTTTTTGAGCATATTGATTTAGGATTAGCTTTCTAAATCAATGGACCTATCTTGACCAGACTCTTCTTCTAACTTCGCCCGATCAGCTTTGCTAACGTATTTAGGTTTACTTTGTGTCGCTAGTTTGGCTTTAGCTTTTTTGATTCGAGACTTAACTACCTGAATGCTTTTTTTACGGCGGTTCATTAATCAATCCTTTAGAAATTTCGTTATCTTCGACTGCTCAAAACTGTATAAGTTGTGTCAGTTGTATAAGTTTTTTACAAATAAAGCTGATGAGTGGCATCCGCCTATGATTCAAGTCTATTCAGGAAGGAATAAACATTTAATTGAAATGCAAGAGTCGAACTAGTAAGTCAAACTCTTGCACATGTATCTATAAACTACTTAGTTAATGATTAACTATGTGATGATGTTGTGTTCTGGTCCATACGGATAATGAGTAATATTATCTGCACCGTCATCAGTTAAAACAAGAATATCATGCTCACGATAACCACCTTCACCTGGCATTCCTTCAGGAAGCATTAGCATTGGCTCCATTGAAATAACCATGTCTTTCTCAAGCACTGTTTCAACTTCTTCACGTAATTCAAGTCCTGCTTCACGACCGTAGTAGTGACATAGAACACCAAATGAGTGACCGTAACCGAATGTGCGGTATTCAAGTAAGTTGTTCTCTTTGTAGATTTCGTTTAGCTCGTAAGCGATGTCACAACAGCGTGCGCCAGGTACGATTAATTTCTTACCTTCATCGTGTACTTTTACGTTTACTTCCCATACTCGCATTTGCTCATCAGTCGCTGATTCACAGAATAGGGTACGTTCTAAGGCCACGTAGTAACCTGCAACCATTGGGAAGCAGTTAAGGCTTAAGATATCACCGCTTTCAATTTTCTTTGATGTTACTGGGTTGTGCGCGCCGTCAGTGTTCATACCAGACTGGAACCACGTCCATGTGTCGAGCAATTCGCCGTCAGGCCAAACTTTAGCGATTTCACGTATCATTGTTTGCGTCGAGTGTAATGCGACTTCGTGCTCAGGAACGCCAACACCGATTGCTTCAGCACAGGCTGCTCCACCGATGTCAGCTACTGCTGTCATTTTGGTAATGTGAGCAATTTCTTCTGCAGACTTGATCATGCGTAGTTGCATTGCGCCGTTTGCGATATCGACAAACTCACAATCAGGCATCGCACCTTTTAACTTCTCAAGCATTTCTAATGGAACTGTATCGAACTCTATACCAACGCGCTGCTTACCTTTGATAAGTGTTGCGGTGGCCTTGTAAAAGTTGTCATTTTGCCAATCGGTGTAAACTAGATTATCACCAAAAGTACGACGGTAAGGCTGACCACCATCGATATTTGCTGTAACTGTAGTTTGATTATCGTGTGTCATTACTAGACCGTATTTACGTCCGAATGCACAGTACAGGAAGTCACTGTAATAGTTGATGTTGTGGTAAGACGTCATCAAAACCGTATCAACGTTAAGCGTCGACATTAGCACTCTTAGTGAATCAACTCGTCTCTGCATTTCTGCAGCACTAAACGTTGGCGTTGGCTTCTCACCATTAGGGATATTAATATAGCTCGGCATATTGAGCTTGGTGTTTTTGTTCATGATCTAAACCTCTATTGTCGCCCCTTTGTAAGCAATCATATAAATATTTCTAAGCTAAGAAACGTTTAGCAAATAAGTGCCTAAAAGTAGGGGGGTGTCATTTTTATATGCTGAATAGCTTTATAGGAATGACTTAGTAAGTAATATGAGTGTTAGTTTAATAATTGGATAAATCCACACTCATAGCTTCGCTTTGTTTTCCAACATTAGCGTTGTTGTAAATAAATTTGCCGTTAAGCAGACTTTAAACAACGGATGTTAAAAGATCAGTTGTTTAAAGTCATTAAAAATTAATGCTTTAAACGCGCGATCCTGCGTCAACCATCCATTGCCAGATGTAATCACTAAAGCTACGTCTAACAATCAGTTGAAAGCCATCTGCTGATACACGAGTCATAATAATCTGCGATTGAGCAAATTTAGTTGTGACCACTTTTCCTATTGGAAAGTTACTTTCATGTACGTCATAAATAGTTGATTTTTTTAGAATAGTTTCGGCACGTTCGCCTGATAGTTCTAATAGTGTTTGACCACCAGTAACATCAACAATAGCGAAATGACCTTCCATCTTGTCACGTAACTTGTCTTCAATATCAGCTTCAGTTTTTTCTGGCGTAATCAATAAAAGCTCATCAGGTGATAACCAGAATAAAGAAAAGTCTTTATTGCTAGTCGCTTCTAAAGTTTTAGGTATTGCCAACTTAGTTACTGATTTAATCGCTTTCGCTGCAGTTTTTAGATTCTTTTCAGGGATCCTGATAATCAAATGTCCTACGGCTTTTTCCGTAAGTGCATAGTGTTCATTACCTGCTTCATGCTTTCTAGAAACATGGTACATTGAGTGATGCGCTTGCATATCTGCATTTTTTGGATGTAAATTCATTTAAAGACACCCCCCCACTTTTTGACTGTTTCTTAGATTAATTCGCTTTAAACTAAACATTCTGGCGATCTCCTTTCGGGTCGTAAAACACTGGGCTACAGATTTCCGCTTCGATATTGGTACCATCAGCTTGAGGCATAAAGACAGTTTCGCCCATTTTCTTCAGGCCACCTTTAACGACGGCCATCGCGATACTGTGACCTAGGCAAGCACTGTAGTAACTTGATGTTACGTGTCCTACCATCGTCATTGGAATTTCTTGCTCAGGATCAAAAACAATCTGTGAGCCTTCAGGTGCAACAGCTTTAGGATCCTTAGTACGTAAACCCACTAACTGTTTACGATCTTCACGAACGCTATCAGTACGTGACATTGAACGTTGACCAAGGAAGTTAAATTCCTTGTTTCGTGACACTGCCCATCCCATATCTAAATCATCAGGCATCATTGAGCCATCAGTTTCTTGACCTACTATAATGAAGCCTTTTTCTGCTCGCAATACGTGCATGGTTTCAGTTCCGTAAGGAGTCAAATTATATTTTTCACCGTGTTCGAAAAGTTTTTCCCAAACTGCTAAACCGTAGTTTGCTTGGACGTTAATCTCGTAAGATTGCTCACCTGTAAATGAAATACGGAAGACGCGAGCTGGAACACCTGCAACTTCACCTTCACGTAAATCCATAAACTTGAAGGTTTCAGGATTAAGATCGATATCAGTAATTTCAGCGAGTAATTTACGAGCATTCGGGCCAGAAAGAGACATGGTCGCCCACTGATCCGTAACACTGTTGAAATACACCTCTAGCTCAGGCCATTCAGTTTGATGCCATTCTTCTAACCAATTAAAAACGCCAGCAGCACCACCAGAAGTGGTTGTCATTATGAAGTGATTATCGCTAATACAAGAGGTAACACCGTCATCAAAGACCATGCCGTCCTCACGACACATAAGGCCGTAGCGACAACGTCCGACAGGAAGCTTGAGCCATGCATTAGTGTACACACGGTTTAAGAATTCACGCGCATCAGGGCCTTGAATATCAATTTTACCCAACGTCGATGCATCGAGAATACCGACACTTTCACGCGTCGCTAAACATTCCCGATTGAGTGTGTCTTGCATACTCTCGCCAGCTTTTGGGAAGTACCAAGGACGTTTCCATTGACCAACATCCTCAAACAATGCGCCGTGCTCAACATGCCATGAGTGCATTGCAGAGTAGCGTTCTATATCGAAGAATTCTTCGACATTACGGCCCGCAATCGCACCGAATGTAACAGGCGTATAGTTAGGACGGAAAATGGTTGTTCCTGTTTCAGGAATCGTTTTACCCATTTTCTTAGCGGCAATAGCGATACCATTGATGTTACTTGATTTACCTTGATCAGTACCAAAACCTAAAGCGGTGTAACGCTTTACGTGTTCGATAGATTCAAAACCTTCATTGACTGCAATCTCAATACTGCCAGCTGTTACGTCTAATTGGAAGTCAACAAATTGCTTTGGTGCACGCGTACTTGGTTTGCTATGAGGGGCTAAATATAAAGGCATTGAAGGTGCTACTTCGACTTCATCAGTTTTAGCAGAACTTGCTCTTTTAGCGGTTAAGCCACACGCTTTAACTGCAGCTGTTCCGATTTTAGCGGCATCTTTAAGGATATCAGCAAGGGCATAAATACCGTTTCCAGCACCTGTAACGAACATGTCTTTATTAAAATCATCAGGTACAAAACCTTGAATATCATCACGCCAATTTGGCTTACCGCCAGTATGGCAAGACAGATGTACTGCCGGACTCCAACCGCCTGAAGAGGCGATAGTGTCACAACCGATTTCACTCGCATCACTTGTAACTTGAGTGCCGTCAGCATCAATTGTTGCGACCAGCGCAGCTTTCACGCGCTTGCCACCTTTAGTTTCGGTAACAACGCTGCTGTAGATAACATTTAAGCCAAGCTCAGTCGCTTGTTGTGTGACTATTTCGCCAGCGCTTGAACGAGTATCAACAATTGCAGCTACATGACGTCCTGCTTTTTGCCATGCAAAAGCGGTTTGGTAAGCATTATCATTGGTGGTCATTAACACTAAGCTTCGACCAGGCACTACATTGTAGCGGTTGATATAAGTCGTGACTGATGATGCCAACATACAACCCGGTACGTCGTTGTTTGCATATACTAAAGGACGCTCATGTGCGCCTGCTGCCAAGATAACTTGTTTTGCGCGAACTCGATGCATTCTTTGACGAACCGAACCTGCAGGTGCGTTATCGCTGAGGTGATCTGTGCAACGTTCGTGAATAGTCAGGAAGTTATGATCGTGATAACCATTAACGGTTGAGTTTTTGAGTAGTAAAACATTATCAGTTTCTGATAATTCAGTGATGCTGCTATCAATCCATGCTTGTGCTGGCTCACCGTCAATCATGACTTTTTCGCTGAGTAAGTTGCCACCAAATTCGTTTTGCTCATCACATAAAATAACACGTGCGCCACTGCGTGCTGCATTTAAAGCCGCAGTAATACCTGCTGGACCTGCACCGACTACTAAAATGTCTGCGAATTGATTAATATTTTCATATTTATCAGGATCGTTCTCAAGTGAAGTACGACCTAAACCAGCACCTTTACGAATCATTTTTTCGTAAGTCATCCAAAGCTTGCTAGGTGCCATAAAGGTTTTGTAATAAAAACCGGGAGGCATTACGTGACCGAGTAATTTACCCACCACGCCCATGACATCTGTTTCAGCATTTGGCCAACCATTGGTACTGCTACAAACTAAACCTGGGTAGATTTGTTGCTGAGTCGCACGTATATTTGGTATTTGGCTGGCTTCATTTGCTCCTAATTGCAAAATTCCATTTGGTTCATCTGCGCCTGCAGTCACAATTCCGCGTGGTCGACCGTATTTGAAACTTCGACCCACAATATCAACACTGTTTGCTAACAGTGCTGATGCAATTGTATCGCCTGCTAGTCCTTTGTAGCTTTTCTTGTTGAACTCAAAGCTAATCTGCTTGTTTTCGTCAACACGTGATTGATTTGAGGCTAGGTTGCCACTAATTCTATTTGAGTGCTTCATTTGACACCTGTCTTTTTGCTTACAGTTGAAGCGGTAATAGTTGGTTTCTCACCTGACTTATACGTTTCTAGAATCTCGTACGTTTGAGTGTTACGCGTAATATTAAAGAACTTACGACAACCAATACTGTGGTGCCATAGTTCGTGATGAATACCACGAGGATTTTTACGGAAGAATAGGTAATTTCCCCACTCTTCTTCAGTGCAATTTGCAGGATCTTTCGGGCGTTCGATATGCGCTTCACCTGATGGATGAAATTCTTCTTCTGATCTGTATTCTTCACAATAAGGGCAATGGATATTAAACATTAGTGTGCTACTCCCGCTGCGCCGTGCTCATCAATAAGAGCGCCTGTGTGGAAACGATCCATAGAGAATGGAGCGGCTAATGGGTGCATTTCACCTTTCGCAAGTGAAGCAGCAAATACGTGCCCAGAGCCTGGAGTGGCCTTAAAGCCACCCGTGCCCCAACCGCAGTTGAAGAATAAGTTTTCAACCGGTGTTTTACTCAAAATAGGACAGGCATCAGCACAAGTGTCAACGATTCCACCCCATTGACGATTCATGCGAACACGACTGAATAGTGGAAATAATTCCATGATTGCCGCAACGTTACCTTCAATCGTGTTGTAAGAACCACGTTGGCCGTAACCATTGTAGGAATCAACACCCGCACCAATAACTAAGTCTCCCTTATCAGATTGACTGATATAACCATGTACGTGATTAGACATAACTACCGTATCGAGAATAGGTTTGATTGGCTCAGATACAAAAGCTTGTAATGGATGTGATTCTAAAGGCAATTGGAAACCCGCCATGTTAGCAACAACACCTGAGTTACCAGCAACTACGCAGCCGACTCTTCCTGCTTTGATGGTGCCGTATTGTGCGGTTTTAACGCCAGTGACAGCGCCATCTTCCATTTCAAAACCTTCAACTTCACATTGTTGAATTAAATCAACACCTAAAGCATCAGCGCCACGAGCAAAACCCCAAGCAACTGCGTCATGTCTTGCGACACCACCACGTGGTTGCCATGAAGCGCCCATAACGGGATAGCGTGGGTTTGCCGAACAGTCCATGTGTGGAACAATTTCTTTTATGCTTTGAGGATCTAATACTTCGCCATCAATACCATTAAGACGATTCGCATTTACACGACGATTAATATCACGCATGTCTTGTAGCGTATGGCCTAAGTTTAAAACACCACGTTGTGAGAACATTACGTTGTAATTTAAGTCTTGAGAAAGACCTTCCCAGAGCTTCATTGCATGTTCGTATAAAAATGCAGATTCATCCCAAAGGTAGTTAGAGCGAACAATCGTCGTATTACGAGCTGTATTACCGCCACCTAAATAGCCTTTTTCAATTACTGCAACATTAGTAATACCAAATTCTTTAGCAAGATAATAAGCGGTCGCTAATCCATGTCCACCACCACCAACGATAATTACATCGTAAGATTTTTTTGGAGTAGGGTTGCGCCAAACACGCTGCCAATTTTCATGGTGAGTGATGGCGTGCTTTAATAGGCCAAAGCCTGAGTATTGTTGCATGGTATTTCTCTATGTTATTTCTCTAATCTATCTATTTGACTAGAGCGATAAAGGATTTCAGGTCAAATTTTAGTAGGTAGATTATATCAAAGTAACTATCGCTAATTATCGCCAGAGCGACATTCATAAAATGATGAAGGTGCTTGAGGGATATTTATTCTTAATAAATTTAAAAGAGTGATTCTTATCAACTGTTTTTAAGGTCTGTGCGTATATAGTTTTGGCGTATTATATAAATTAAATTTTGTGCTGAATATTGTTTCATGAAAAGAGGATTCGAATGAATAAAACATTAACTAGACTATTATCAATTTGCCTATTTTTTGTGGGTATTTCTGTGCTGTCGATTGCTAATGCAAAGCCTATAAAAAATGGTTTTGATTTGGCTGATATTAGTATTCCTGCGAATAAAGTATTTATTGGTGGACCGCCAAGAGACGGTATACCATCTATCGATAAACCTAAGTTTTTGGCTGCTGGTGAAGCTGATTATTTGAAAGATAACGATCGCGTTTTAGGTATTTATCATTTTGGTGAAGCACGAGCTTATCCTATTCGTATTTTAGATTGGCATGAAATTGTTAATGATAAAATTCAAGGTAGGTCTGTCGCAGTAACATATTGCCCCTTATGCGGTAGCGGTATTGTGTATAACGCTGAGATAGATGGAAAGTCCTATGAGTTTGGGGTTTCAGGGCTTTTATACAACAGCGATGTGTTGTTGTTTGATCGTGAAACTGAAACACTCTGGTCACAGATTTTATCTAAAGCAGTTAGTGGTAAATTGAAAGACACTGAACTAGAAATAATTCAGTCATCACACACCAGTTGGAAAACATGGAAACAGAAATATCCTGACAGTAAAGTACTATCAACAGAGACTGGATTTTCACGTGATTATAATCGTTCGCCTTATGGTAATTATGATAATGAAGTAATGACTTTTTTTCCTATAGAATTTAAAAGCAAACGGTATCATCCAAAAGAGAGAGTCTTGGGAATAACATTAAATGGGAATCAGAAGGTCTATCCCTTTGCGGAAATTTCAAAAAATAGCGATGTTATATTCACTGATGAATTTGCAGGTGAAGTTTTAACAGTTGAGTATGATGCTGAGAATCGAGATGGTTTTGTTAAAAACAGCAAAGGAGAAATTGTTCCGAGTATTAATACGTTTTGGTTTGCCTGGTATGGGTTTCATCCAAAAGGTGAGATATATACGTTTAAATAGCAGTTATTTCCCTAATCCTTAGGGAAAGGGTTAGTGGGAGGATGTGAATGTTTTAAAATGACAAAGTCGAAGCACAGTGACGACTACCCGAAGCGTGATGTTTTCATTATTTAAAGTAAAAACAGGCAAAAAGGTAGGGGGTGTCTTTTACAAACTATATTTACTTAATAGTCCTGTTTTACCAATAAGAAAGATACTTTTCCCCGATATCGTAGGTTCTACAGAATAACCTTTTGGATCTCCTTTTTGTCTGGCAACAAAGCTACCATCTTCAGCTTTAATGAAATGCACATTGCCCTGTACATCCGTCACAACCAATGTTGAATCATTCAATAACATTGGTACAGAGGGTTGACGATCTTGTAAATCATCTAAACTCCATGCAGGATTTCCTGTTTGTGGGTCAAACGCCCAAACATTACCTTTATCATCACTGCTAAACAAACCAAAATCACTGGCTTCTATACCTGTCGGCGATGAGAATGCTTTTGCCCAGGCTTGTTTTCCAGTTTCTAGGTTAATGCCAACGGTGCTGCCATTTAATGAGGTCGCGAATAGGGCGTTACCTAGAGGTTTTAATTTACCATCTACGTCAACGATTTGATCTAGATCAGAGTTTCCTGATGGAAGTGCAAGTACGACTTCCCAAAGCTGTTGACCTGTTTGTAAATCATAGGCTACAACTTTACCGTTATCAAAACCTGTAATGACAATATTGGCAACTATCACTGGTACACCAGCACCTAATTGGGTGAGTGCAGGTGTTTTTTGTCCACGTTGCCATATTAATTCACCTGTCTTAGCCGTTAAGCCATGTAATTTACCGTCAACAGTACGAAACGCAACTCGCCCGTTTTCGCTAGGTGATACTGATAAAATCTCACTACTTAAACGTTCGATCCATTGAATTGCACCTGTTTTAGCATCAAGAGCAATTGCATTGCCGCTAGCGGTGCCAATGAATACTTGGTCAGCAACTGACTTTACGGCTCTTTTAGTCTGTGGGTTTGACAGCAATGTACCATTTACACCGGCAGTAATATTTTCACCGATTTGTGTTTTCCACACTGCTTTACCATTAGATGCCTGCCAAGCACTCGCTGAAGTGCCTCCAGCGACATATACAGTTTTCGTGTCTAGGTAAGGATGAAGTTTATTCTCACCCATTGCACTGGCTGTGTTTATCTGCCAAACCTTATTTATTTTAAGTGATGTTTTAACTTCTTTTAAGGGTTTTAATACAACAGCCTTGGGTTTATCTTGACCCCAAAACTTGAGTTTTTTTACTTGGCTGCACCCCGATAAACCCAAGAGTAAAACAATCAGACTAATAATAGTAAATAGATTAAATCGAGAATTCAAACTTATGCTCCCGTTTTCAAATGATCACCAAGATCATCACGTTTCATTTGTAGTAATTGAGTATTAACACTGCCAGCAGTTTCGATTGCTTTATCATAAGCTTCGCGTGCTAATTTGAATTCTTTTTTAGCGTAATGAATATCGCCGTTTAATTCACTAATCAATGACTCGTAAGACTTTGGCATACTCGTAGATATAATACTTTTTGCTTCGTCAAGTTTGCCTGTGCTAATCAAAGTGCGTGCTAAGCGAATTTTAGCGATGATTGAGATGCTGTCTTGAGAGCTTTCAGTAGCTGATTTTAGTAAATCAATACAAGCATCGGTTTTGTTGTCTTCACAGCTATTTTTAGCGGCAGTTAATGCTGCTAGTGAGGTGTAAACAGAACTACCATATTCACTATTTAATTTTTCTACGATTGCAGCTGGGTCAGCATCATCTTTATACAATTGAGAATATATTTTTGATGCGCCTTCAGCAGATGTAAGTTGATTTTCTTGGTAGTAGTTCCAACCAAACATGCCACCGATAGTCAGGGCTACGCCTGCCACAACAGATGTACCATTTGAACGCCACCAGGCTTTCAGTGCTTCTGCTTTTTCTTCATCTGACTTCATGTCAAAATCTGCCATTTCGTATTCCTTATATTCTTTAAATTGTGTTGTTTAGTGTCTGTCTAAATTAATATGTTCGCGACTATATCAATTTATGATCTGTTGTTCTATGAAATCACTCAGTTCATCGAGTGATATTGTTTGTTGTGGGACGGATTCGAGTAAAGGTTTAATCACAACTTGTTTTGATTCAATCTCGCTTTCCCCCAAAATCAAGGCATAAGCTGCTCCTGATTTGTCGGCGCGTTTTAATTGTGATTTAAAACTTCCCCCACCTGCATTCACGAGTAAACGTAAGGTTGGATGTGCATCTCGTAATTTCTCTGACAATGCAATTCCAGTAAGTTCAGCAGATTCACCTGACATGACTAAGAAGACATGAGGGTTATTATTTGTTTGTGTGAGGTTTTGCTCTTCAACTAACAATTGTAAGCGATCCAAACCTATGGCAAAACCACAGGCAGAAGTATCACGTCCACCTAATTGTTTGACCAAGCCGTCATACCTGCCACCCGCACATATTGTGCCCTGTGCGCCTAGGTCTTCGGTAATCCATTCAAATACGGTGCGATTATAGTAATCAAGACCACGAACTAAGCGAGGATTAACAATGTAATCAATACCCATGCTGTCTAATCGTTGTTTTAGGCCAGTAAAGTGTTGTTCTGATTCTTCATCTAAATAATCGAGCAAGCTTGGTGCGCTTTCAACCAATTCACGCATTACAGGATTTTTAGTATCAAGAATTCTTAATGGGTTTTTGTGTAAACGTCGTTGGGAATCTTCGTCGAGTAATTCTGGTTGTTTACTAAAGTATTCAATCAATACCTCTCGGTAGTTTTCTCGTGCTTCATTACTACCCAGCGAGTTGATTTCAAGACGTACTTTTTTGAAGCCTAATTTTTTCCAAAAACGTGCCGCAATTGCAATGACTTCGGCATCAATTTCAGGGCCATCAATACCGTAAGTTTCAATGCCTGCTTGATAAAAGCTACGATAGCGACCTTTTTGCGGACGCTCATGGCGAAACATTGGGCCGATGTACCAAATACGTTGTTGTTGATTATGGAATAAACCATGTTGTACACCAGCACGAACGCTGCTTGCTGTGCCTTCAGGGCGAAGTGTTAGGCTGTCACCATTACGATCTTCGAAGGTGTACATTTCTTTTTCGACGATATCGGTAGTGTCACCAATAGAGCGCTTAAAAAGATCGGTAGACTCAATGATCGGCGTGCGAAGCTCACTGTAACCGTAGCTGGTGAAAAGCTCTCGTGCGGTATTTTCAATAGTCTGCCAAGAGGCTGATTGATCAGGAAGAATGTCGCGCATGCCGCGAACTGATTGTAGATTTTTAGCCATGTGTAATGCCAGTCAATTTCTTTAATTATTACTTTAAAGACACTACGTGAATCTACCCATATTTGAAGGCAGTTAATGAAAATAGCCAAAAAGGTGGGGGGTGTCTTTTAAAAAGCTTATTCTAGGGTGAAATTGGCAATACTACCATTGATATATGTGCTGATATCAACTGCTTTATCATCGATGAATAAAGATAAACCCTGGGCATTTCCTACTCTGAAGGTTAATGGTTTAGATAAGTTTATTGTTTTTTCAGTTCCTTCTCTGTTCAAACCTTCAAATACGGTTTTATTATCTTTATCTTTAACACGCAACCAGACTTCTTTATCGAAGACGAGTTTGATATTGATGAGTCCGTTAGAGTCTGTCGAAATAGTTTCTTCAGAAGTATTGGTTGATGTTGTCTCTTGAGTCTCAGTTACAGTTTGACTTGAATCTGTAGCAGTATTTGTTACATCGTTTGTAGGTGTGGTATTTTCTGTAGTTGTTTCTGGTGCCGTAGTGTTAGCGCTTGAATTCGTAGCAGCATTATCATTGTTATTATCAGCGGATGTGATTGCTGCTGAAGTATCTGCAATCGCGGTATTTTCTGATGAGCTACTTTGGCTTGTATCGACTGGGATTTCTGTTGCCGCTTGAGTAGCTGAATTAGTCACTGGGCTATTATTAATTTGTTGTGTACTGTCGACTTCATCTTCTGGGAGAGGAGCAGGAACAGGTAAGTCACCAAGCAATGAAGGATTGTTCTCAGCGCCAGAAGGTTCTAGTTGCGATGATAAGTTTTCCCATTTTGTTGTAAACCACGTTTTCACTTCAGGTATTGTTGAAAGAAAACCGATTCCTCCAAGCAATACTGCAAGTACAATTACCTGCGCCAAAACGGGTGAAATTCGTTTTTTCGATGTTGTTTTAATCGAGCCTGAAGACTTAACTTGAAAATCAAGTTCATTGGCATCAGCTCCACGCAGTGATTCGTAACGATTGATGAGTTCACTAGAGTCCTCATCACCTAACTTGGCATAATTGCGCAGATAACCACGAACATAAGGTGGCTCTGGAAGTAAATCAAAGGCTTCATTTTCAAGATTTACAATCACTCCTTCTGAAAGACATAGGACAGCAGCCATTTGTGACACGTCATAACCTGCATCTTCGCGTAGTTTAATCAAGCGAGCTTGTAATTCGCCTTCCATAACCTGCGGAAGTTCAGTTTTGTTTTTCTCTTTAGCCATTGTTTTTTGGTTGATTCTAAGGTGTGTCAAGACAGTAAATGTTAGCCTACTGATGTTTTAATTATAAGCTCTAATAGCTGTTTTAGCTAATTAGCCCTTTGTGCTTCTGGACTATCTGGGAACAGACGTAATAGGGCACTTTTACAACTTTCTGATTTGGCAATATCACTCATTTGTTGATTAATGATAGTGCAAAGTTCTAAAGCCTTCGGTGAGGACTGTCCCACGCTCTCATATCGTGACATAAAGGCTTGCGCTCTAGGATAGCTCTTTCTATCGCTATAAAGTCCAGCCATTTCTAATAATGCAGAAGGGAAAGATGATTTCTTTTTTAGTGCATTACGAAAATATTCCTCTGCTTTAGTATGATTACCAGTTTTGCGTAAACAAATACCAGCATTGGTGTAAGCAAACTCCGGAGTAGCATAAAGCGGATCATTAATTGCGCTAGTAAATTGCTGGATGGCTGCCTGAGGCTGTCCGTTATCGCATAAAAAAGAACCATAATTATTACGAATTTCAGGGTCTTTAGGTTTTAGATTTACAGCTTTCCTGAAAAACTGACCTGCTTTAGCAGTATTGCCTAAACGTTGTTGCAAAATAGCATAATAATGATTTGCACTAGGTGAATTAGGACTTTGTTTTAAAGCTTTTAATAATTTCTCATTGGCTAGTTGTAAGCGGCCACCTTGTAAATATCGGATGCCTAAATCTGCATTAACGTTGGCTGCTTTTTCGCTTTTTACACCGACACTCGAACAACTAGCAAGGAAGAAGGTGAAAAATAATAGAGCACTACATTTACCAACTAAGGTAGCAATTGGCGTCATTGTGTTTGTAAATACGGTTAAAGGCTTTTTATTGTTATTGCTCATTTCAATCCCCTTAAGCAGTTTTCTTGGGTTCCTAAAAAGAACTTTAGAAACTATGGGTAAAACTACGATTCAATTCTAGCAAAATGAATATCTCTGCGGCTCTTATCATTGACTTTACCTGCAAGTTGCCCACATGCAGCGTCAATATCTTCGCCTCTAGTTTTTCTGGTCATCACAATTAGCCCTGCACTTTCCAGAATGTCCCTAAAACGATGTATTCTATTATTTGATGAACGTTTATAACGCGTATCAGGGAACGGGTTAAATGGTATCAAATTCACCTTGCAAGGTACATCCTTTAATAACACCGCTAACTCACGTGCAAGCTCATCGCTATCATTAACGCCATCTAGCATCACATATTCGATGGTTATTTTTTCTCGGTTAGCTTTACCTTCCATAAAATTATGGCAGGAATCTAACAGCATTTTAATCGGGTATTTTTTATTAACGGGTACTAATTGATCGCGTAATGCGTCATTTGGTGCATGTAACGAAATAGCTAAACTGACTTCAATTCGATCCTTTAATCGATTTAAAGCAGGAACAACACCAGAAGTACTTAATGTAACCCGTCGTTTGCTCAAGCCATAAGCATTATCATCTAGCATCAATTCCATAGCTTTCACTACTTTCTCGAAGTTGAGCAGTGGTTCGCCCATTCCCATCATTACTACATTAGTAATCACGCGATCGTCTTCAGGATTGGGTTGAAGAATATTCTTTGCGAGCCATAGCTGTCCTATAATTTCACCAACGGTGAGATTACGGTTAAAGCCTTGGCGAGCAGTAGAGCAGAAGGTGCAATCTAAAGCGCAACCGACTTGTGAAGAGATACACAAAGTACCGCGACCGTCTTCAGGGATGAAAACAGCTTCGATGCAATTGCCATCATCTAAGCGCAACAACCATTTGTGCGTGCCATCTTTTGATTTGTCATCAATCGCGATTTCGGGCGCCCGAATTTCAGCGAAGCTTGCAAGCTCTTCACGCAAGGCTTTGCTGACATTGCTCATCTCATCAAAATTACTAACACCGTGTTGATGAATCCATTTGATTATCTGTGTGGCACGAAAAGGCTTTTCTCCGCGTTCGAGGAAAAAAGCCTTCAAGTCTTCTGAGGTGTAATCCAGAAGGTTAATTTTTTCAGATGTTTGCATGTTTTGCGTATCTTATAAATTAAGTTAGCTATTAAGAATTTCTTAATAGCTGTGTATCTAAATACAGATTAACGTTTTCTTGGGCAAATTTCATCTGCAGAGAAAAAGTAATCAGTTTCGATCTGTGCATTCTCTAAGCTATCAGAGCCGTGAACTGCGTTCTCGTCAATACTTTGAGCGAAATCAGCACGAATAGTTCCAGCGTCTGCTTCAGATGGGTTAGTCGCGCCCATTAGTTCGCGGTTTTTGCTTACAGCGTTTTCGCCTTCAAGAACCTGAATCATAACAGGACCAGACGTCATGAATGAAACTAGGTCACCAAAGAAAGGGCGCTCACTGTGTACAGCGTAAAAACCTTCAGCATCAGCTTGAGATAATTGCTTCATTTTAGCAGCAACAACTTTTAAGCCGCCTTTTTCAAAACGTGAATAGATATCGCCGATTGCGTTTTTGCCAACAGCGTCAGGTTTAATGATAGAAATAGTGCGTTCAATAGCCACGATAGTAGTCTCCAAAAATCTAAAACCTGCGTTATTGCAGGTTTTTAAAATAAGTAAATCTCAACGATTGTAATAAACTAATAGCAACAGCTGAGGAATTAAGCGGGCGTATTGTACTGCTGTACCCGCTATCCGTAAAGGTTTGTTGATAAGCTATTGTTAATCGTAAATGTGTCAGCGGGAACGCTATTCAGAAGGATTATTTTTAACCTTTACTCATGCAAAGGTCTCTTATAGTATTTTGATTATTTATTACTAACCACAGAGATGGCAATTACCCCATGGATGAAGCTCAGAAAAAAGCACAAGATACAGAATTTTACACCCTTGCTGATAAATTTATAGATATCGCAAATAATGAATGTGAGGAAAAAGATCCTAGTTTTGTAGGGTCATCAATGTTATTCGCGACGGCCCGTTTTAGTGCGTTTGTAGTGGCATCACAAGCAGAAGACAAAGATTCGTATGAAGCAGAGCTTGAGCGGGCGACAGAGTTTTTTACCGCTGAGTTTGATCGAATGTTAAAGCAAAATATGGAAGACTATAAAACAGCGTTCACGCAACAAGATGAAGCGCGTTACGAGCATTTAATGAAGAAAGATTAGCTTTTTCTTTAGTTGCTACTTAAAATGACACTCCCCATCTTTTTGACTATTTTAATTGTAAATGGTCAAAACTATAATGTTTAGAACGGGAAAATAATTATTTGACTAA
>JBALXO010000028.1:27437-33780 GCA_036960615.1 Cocleimonas sp.
TGGCTTATAACTCTCAACCAAGTATTGCACTTTCAGAATCGGCCCGAATGACATTTTATGGGCGTTTGGGTGAATGAGTATCTATCGAAGTTTAGAATAAGTTAGAAAGACACCCCCTACCTTTTTATGGGTTTTCCAAAACAACATACCCTTTGGATCGTCGTCGTTTCACTCCAATAATGTCTCACTAAAGCTTGGCTGGCGCTTTTCATTCTTTATTAGTCTTGGTTTACTATCGCCATTCCTCTTTTCAAAGGTGCTATTACTTCCTAATTCATTACACTAATTAAGCGAGATAATCGACCAACCACGTTCTTTAGCTGTTTCTTCTAATCGTTCATCAGGGTCAACTACAATAGGCGTATCAACTACTTCCAATAGTGGTAAATCATTAATCGAATCACTATAAAAATAACTGCCTTCAAGACTTTCGTTATTCATTTCCATCCATTCATTTAAACGAGTTACTTTACCTCCTTGAAAGCAGGGTGCACCTTCAATTTCAGTTGTGTAACTTCCATTTACAACTTTCGGTTCAGTCGCGATAAGATTTTGGATGCCAAAATAATCAGCTATAGGTTGAGTGATAAAGCTGTTAGTGGCGGTAATAATAATACTGGTGTCACCTTTGCTGTGGTGAGAGTCGATAGTCTTTTGAGATTTTTTGCGAATCATCGGAATGATAATAGACTGCATAAATTCATCATGAAGTTCGTTTAATTCATTACGACTTCGAATTGATAAGGGTTTGAAGCTGAATGCCGAGTATTCAACAATATTTAAAGTGCCACGTTTATATTCTTCATAAAAATAAGCATTTGCTTTGGCATATTCTTTTTCGTCGACCAGTTTCTTGCTTACAAGAAACTCTCCCCATTCGAAATCACTGTCTCCATCAAGTAATGTTCTATCCAAGTCGAATAATGCTAAGGCCATGTTTTGTCCTGTGTTTTTCTATTAAATGAAACTTTAAGTCTATTTAAAAGCTAATTACTTAAAAAAGAAACGGTATTGTAACGCTAAAGGTTTGCTGATTCATTGCCAATGTGGAAGAATTGGGGCAATTAATAATTTTGGAGTAGCT
The DNA here is from genome assembly GCA_036960615.1 of Cocleimonas sp. Taxonomy (GTDB): domain Bacteria; phylum Pseudomonadota; class Gammaproteobacteria; order Thiotrichales; family Thiotrichaceae; genus Cocleimonas. The sequence continues at coordinate 28,522 of JBALXO010000028.1, forward strand.
CGTGATTGATGATGAAGGCTTTCGAGCCAATGTGGGTATCATCCTCTCGAACTGCGACGGCAAAGTATTTTGGGGTAAAAGAATCGGCCAGACCTCTTGGCAGTTTCCTCAAGGTGGTATTGATGAAGGTGAAACGCCTCTGCAAGCCATGTTTAGAGAGCTGCATGAAGAAACTGGTTTACTAGAAAAACATGTTCAGGTGATAGGTGAAACGCAAGATTGGTTGCGTTACAAATTGCCAAACAAAATGATTCGTCGTTGTGGTAGTAGTGGAAAAGTGTGCATTGGTCAAAAACAGCGTTGGTTTTTATTAAAACTCACCTGTGAAGATTCTTCTGTGGACTTAAAAGCTTGTGATGTACCTGAATTTGATGGTTGGCGTTGGGTAAACTATTGGCTGCCAGCAAAAGAAGTGGTGTATTTTAAACGCCGAGTTTACGAGCGTGCTTTACAAGAATTAGCACCATTGACGTTGATTGAACATGAATAAAATAAAGCATTTTTGTTGGTCATTTCTTTGATGAATGATTGGCAGCTAATTTAACAAAGAGAAATAGCTTGTCCTCTCCTAAAGTAGATTTGATTCCCTATTTAGAAAAATATGGAAGCCATTGCATGGCCTACACAAGTCTCGAGCCAACGCTAGAATATTTTCTGGTCGATGGCTTGGGGTACATTGCTTATAAACGATTTAAGCATTGGTTTTGGGCAATTAAAGAACGCGTCATAGTCCTCGCTGATCCCATCTGTGCATCGGGGAATACGCTCGAATTACTGAATCAGTTTCTGGAAAAATATCCTAATCCCATTTTTGTACAAAGTTCTAGGTTTTTTGCGAAAGTGCTCGATAAAAAAGGCTTTCAAGTCAATCAGTTCGGTATAGAAACAGACTTGCTAACGGTTGATTTTGATCTGGCTGGTAAAAAACGTGCTAAGTTAAGGCAATGGCGTAATAAATGTCAACGTGAAGGAGTTGTCATTGTTGAAAAACCCATCAGTGAATGTACTAATCAAGATGAAATTAAAATATTATCACAACGTTGGCTTGATAAAAAAGGTGGCTCAGAACACATTTTTTTAGTTCGACCGCTCCGTTTCGAAAGCGAAAAAGATACGCGTTATTTTTGGGCTTATCTGCCTGATGAAGAAGGTCAAAAATTAATTGGTTTTGCGGTATTTGATCCTATTTACTCTGATCAAAAAATTACTGGTTACTATCATAATATAGACCGTATCGATGCAACTGCTCCTAATGGTAGCAGTGTTTCAATTGTGTTACATGCTTTAGAAGTATTCAAACTCGAAGGTGTTGATAAAATCTCTTTGGGTATGTCGCCTTTATGTTTACAACGAGGATTATCTTCTGAGTTGAATTTCAATATATTTACTCGAAAATCCTTTTGGTACGCTTTTGAAAAACTAAATTATATATATCCTTTTAAAGGTAATGCTTCGCATAAAAATAAATTTAATGGTAAGCAAACACCTGTTTATTTTTCGAGTACTAAGGGTTCAGGCTTGTGGCAGGTTTTGGTTATGATGAAAGGAATAGGAATGTTCTAGTACTGAGTTCAATAAAAGATTTAAAGTAGATTTTTTCTTTAAATCACCTTTCGTTTTTTCAGCTATATATCAATACCGACTTGTTAATTTGTTTGATGAACTCTAAGATGCACTCCAAGTAATTTAACATAGAATATTTGATATTCATGAGCGACTTTATACCTCCATTTCCAAAGCGTCATAAGGATGATATATCTCCTTTTAAGGCTCTTTATTACGCGCAAAATGATTTGCTCTCTATCTGGGATGAAGAGTCCTTTACAGTGCAATTTATGCACCGTAAAATTCTTAAACAAAACGTTTTTATTGCTAACTGTCCTGAATTAATAAGATATGTTTTTGTTGAAAATAAAGGTAACTATGAGCGTAAGAGTCCTCAAATGCGCCATGCATTAGAGCCATTATTGGGTGATGGATTGTTTGTTAGTGATGGTGATACTTGGTCGAGTCGGCGTAAAATACAAACGCCATTATTTGACTCTGCTCATATCAAAATGTTTACTGATACGATGATTTCAACCATTAATGAGATGGCAGATGATTGGCAAACAAAAATTAATGTTAATTCTGTTTCAGAGTTGGATGTGCACCCTGAAATGGGTAAATTGACTGCAGAAATTATCGCGCGAACTTTGTTCGGTGAAAAATTAGGTTCTGAAAATAGTAGTGCAGTGGTTGAGGCTTTTGCAGAGTATCAATCAGTTGTGAAGCAAACCAATCTTGCTAACTTTTTAGGTCTACCTGATTGGTTACCAAACTTAAATGCTAAGTTTGGTAAAGGCCGACGAGCAGCTAAAGCTATTCATGATACGGTTGATGATATTATCGAAAAAGCAGAAGAAGGTGGTCATGAAGGGACGCTGGTTGCTGAATTTTTAAAAGCTAACCAGGGCGATTCTGGGATCGATTTGATGACCAAACAACAGATTCGTAATGAATTGATTGTGTTGTTCATGGCGGGTCATGAGACAACGGCCAATGTTTTGGCTTGGGCATGGTATTTGATTTCTCAAGCTCCTGACGTGGAAGCCAAATTACATGCCGAATTAGATAAGGTGCTTGATGGTCGAAAACCTGAAATGACTGACGTTGAAAGCCTCATATACACACGTGCCATTCTTGATGAGACTATGCGTCTCTATCCTCCCGTTCCTATTTTATCTCGTGAAGCGAAGGAGGAAGATACGATTCGAAATACAAAAGTCCCTCCAGGTTCGATTATGTTGATCGTGCCGTGGTTAATTCATCGACATAAAAAATATTGGGATAAGCCTGATCATTTTATTCCTGAGCGCTTTATGCCAGATGCACCTAAACCAATTAAGTTTAGTTATATCCCCTTTAGTGCCGGCCCAAGGGTCTGTCTGGGTAAAAATTTTGGTATTGTTGAATCGGTATTGACTATTGCTATGTTGGCACAACGTTTTCGTTTATCGATGGCAAAGGATAAAAAAGTTGAGCACGAATGCCGTTTAACGTTAAGACCAAAAGGACGCTTGCCAATGAAGATAAAGGCAAGAACATAATTAAAGTTAGATAAATCATCAACTTGGTGGTTTTATCTGAACTTTTCTTAGAATATCCCGACTAATTATTTTGATAGTTTGCTCAAGAAATTAACAAGTTATCGATATGTATTATTAATTTAGTTCTCGTTTTATATAAATTTACTTATTTGCATAAGTTTTGTATAAAAACAAATTGTAAGGACTTCTACTGAAATCATTTATATCATGTAGAATGTTATCTACAATTATAATGAGTTTTTCTCAAGGGTAATTCATTGTCAAAATCTAAGAAAAAAATTGCTATTGTAGGTATGTCTTGTCGCTTTCCTGGTGAAGCAACTTCTCCAGAAGCCTATTGGGATGTATTGAAAAATGGCAAAGATTTAGTCACCGAAGTTAGTCCTGATCGCTGGGGTACAGACTTCTACAAACACCCAGATAAAAAAGAACCCGGTAAAAGTTATACTTTTGCTGCAGGTGTCTTAAATCAAGTCGATGAATTTGATGCTGCTTTTTTTGGAATTTCTCCGCGCGAAGCAGCTCAAATGGATCCACAACAGCGTTTATTATTAGAGCTTACTTGGGAGGCTTTGGAAGATGGAAATCAGATTCCAGAATCTTTAGCTGGCTCTCAATGCGCGGTTTATGTTGGTATTGCTAGTACTGATTATGCTCATCGTCGCATGGATGATTTGAGTTCTCTCGATCCTTATTCAATGACAGGTAATACCGCAAGCATTGCTTCTAACAGGATTTCTTATATCTTCGATTTGCATGGACCTAGTGTATCTGTAGATACTGCATGCTCTTCATCTTTGGTAGCATTGCATCAAGCTTGTAACGCAATATGGAACGGAGATGCACCTAGTGCGATAGCGGGTGGTGTTAATATGCTATTACACCCATTCGGCTTCGTCGGTTTTTCTAAAGCTTCAATGCTTTCACCTGGTGGTCGTTGTCGTGCATTTGACGCATCTGGTGATGGTTATGTGCGTTCTGAAGGTTCAGCTGTTTTATTTTTAAAACCGCTTGAAGATGCTGAAAGAGATGGTGATCCAATCCATGCTGTAATTATTGATACGGCGATAAATTCAGATGGTAAAACTAACGGCATTACTTTGCCTAGCACTGACGGACAAGCAAGTCTGTTAGATAAAATCTACAAAAGAGCTGGAATAAAGCCAGATGACTTGAGTTATGTTGAGGCTCATGGAACAGGCACAGTCGTAGGTGACCCATTAGAAGCAGGTGCATTGGCAAGTATTCTTGGTAAACCTCGTAAAAAACCACTTCCGATAGGTTCTGCAAAAACTAATTTAGGCCATCTTGAAACAGCATCTGGAATGGCTGGTTTGTTAAAAATTATTCTTAGCCTTAAAAATAATGCGATTCCAGCTTCTCTTCATTTTAATGTGCCAAATCCACATATTGACTTCGATGCTGATCAGTTATCTGTAGTAACTTCATACACTGAACTTGGTGAATCAGATAAGCCTCATGTCATGGGAGTTAATTCCTTTGGTTTTGGAGGGGCAAATGCTCATGCAATTGTTGAAGAGTATGTGAATAAATCTATACCAGCAGAATCTGCAAACAAGTCGTTGAGCAAGTCTTCTATCAATAAAGCAAAGAAGTCATCTGAAAATAATTCAGAAAAAATTTCCTCTCCTTTATTCTTGTCAGCTAATAGTGAAGCAGCCTTAAAGGAAATGGCGGGACAATATCGTGATTTACTGCAGCAAAAAAATATTAATTATGAAGAATTGGCTTACTCGATCTTTCAAAACAGACAACATTTTAAACATGGCTTAGCAATTCATGGTGATGAATTGCATGATGTGATTGAATGCTTACACTCATACTCACAAGGAGAAATACATACTGGAACTGTAGTAGGCAATAAAGTCGAGTTAGTAAATGAAAACACTAAAGTTTATCAACATACAGCATCAGTTAAAGCCCCTAAATTGGTGTTGGTTTTTTCAGGTAACGGTTCACAATGGCAAGGCATGGGTTGTGAGTTATTAGCTAATGAGCCATTATTTTTAGAAACAATATTAGAAATAGATAAGTTGCTTAATATCTACCAAGATATTTCATTGGTTGATGAATTCAAAGCAAAGCTTGAAAATTCAAAATTGCATTTAACAGAAGTTGCACAGCCTTTACTGTTTGCTTTGCAAGTCGG
>JBALXO010000028.1:33880-37256 GCA_036960615.1 Cocleimonas sp.
TAAATCAGTTACTTTGTCAGGCTCTTTATCTGCATTAAAAATTATTGAAGAAAAATTTGAGGAAAAAGGTGTTTTCTATCGAATATTAGACTTGAATTATGCTTTTCATAGTGCAGCTATGAATCCAGTTAAAGATGAAATTAAAAACAACTTAAGTGACCTTACATTAGAGGAAGATACACTTACATTTTATTCGACAATAACAGGCCGTAAAAAGATAATTAGTGAAGATCTTGATGCTGATTATTGGTGGCGAAATATCCGTCAACCTGTGTTATTTGCAGAAGCGATGGGTAGCTTATTGGATGACGGTTATCAAATCTTTTTAGAGATCGGTCCACATCCTGTTTTACGAAGTTATGTTAATGAGTGCAGTCGAGAGAAAGAGGTGGAAATTGCCTCAATTAGTACAATTAAGCGCCAAGCAGAATCAAAGACAAATTTGTTGAATGCCTTATATTGTTGTTATTTATCAGGTTGTAGATTAGATGTAGCTTCAGTTTATTCCTTTTCATCAAGCAAGCAAAATTCTTCTATTCAACTTCCTCATTATCCTTGGCAGCGTGAAAAGCATTGGTATAGTTTAACGGCTGAAGGGGGTGACTTAGTCAATCGAGATCGTGAGCATCCTTTGCTTGGCTATCGTTTGAAAAATTACGAAGCTTGCTGGGAAAACCAAATTGATACTGCATTATTTGAATATCTTGCTGATCATGTTGTTGATGGTGGTGCAGTTATGCCAGCCGCAGCTTATGTTGAAATGGCATTAGCCGCATCGGTCGCATGGTTTACTGACCCAGATAACGATCAGCCGCAATGGGAGATTGAAAATCTTGAAATCAGAGCTCCCATAGTTCTCGATAATAGTAAAACTTTGCGCTTTAAGCTTCTTCCTAAAGATGGAAGTTTTATAATTAGCAGTCGTGATCGTCTTAGCGATGGGTTATGGACTGAAAATGTTGTTGGTAGATTACTTGGTGAAACCAATAGAAAACGTCCAGATAATGTTGTAATTAATGCATCGACAAAACATGCCGAAAAACATATCAGTTCTGCGGGTCACTATAAACTGACTGAAGCAGTAGGGTTGAGCTATGGACCTACTTTTCAAGGAGTTGCAGAAGTATGGGTGTCGTCCTTAAGTGCTTTAGCTAAACTTAATTCTGCTGATTCTTTGGGTATTAACGCCAAAGACTATCAATTACACCCAGCATTATTGGATGCAGGCTTTCAGGTTCTAGTTGATATTTTTTCTGAGAAAATTGATAAAGGAAGCCAAGCGGCATTAATTCCAGTACAAGTTGGTAAGTTGTATCACTACCAACCTGTGGAAGATTTGGCCTATTTGTCTGTTTCTATTATCAAGCAGAGTCCACAATCTGTTGTTGCTAATTACGTACTGTTAAATTCAGCAGGTGAAGTTCTTGTAGAATTGAAAAACTGTCGCTTTAGAGGCGTTCAGTTGATGCGTAGTAAGGCTGCTTTGCCTGCCACTTATGAATTTAAAACGCTGCTAATGCCGTATCTTGATCGAAATCTTGTTTCACCTATGCCAGAACCGGCATTATTAGTTTCGCATGCTGTAGATTTTTTAAAGAATCATGAACAAGAATTACAGCGGGATAGGCATTATCAAGAGGTATTGCCTTTATTTGATTTGATGGTTTCAATGTTTGCATGGCAAGCCATTCAAAAGCTCAACCCTAAAGGTGATGAATTTACTTTAGAGTCTTTAGCCGAACAAGCTCATATCGAATCTATTAATTTCCCTTTATTGTCGAGGTTGTTGAATATATTAGTAGAGGACGACTTAGCAACTTACGAGAATAATCAATGGTTATTAGTTGCAACAAGTGATCTTCCTTCTGCTGAGGATATTTGGTTATCAGTACTAGGTGATTCACCTGATTATTTGCCTGAACTGATGTTATTAGGACGATGTGGTAAACATTTGGCTGATGTATTGCAGAATAAAATACAGAGTGAAACTCTGCTGTATTCAGACAAAAGTAGTATTCAAGAGCACTGGAGTGGAGCTTCACCAAGCAATTTAAGTATGAATCTAGCCTTGCGTGATATTTTAGGCGAGATTGTTTCTGACTGGCCTGCAAATAGAAGACTACGAATTTTAGAAGTTGGTGGAAATGATACTGAAATCAGTCAACAAATACTGCCAGTGTTACCTGAAGACCAGTGTGACTATATATACATTCATCATGATGAATCTTTGTTATTGAAGGCAGGGTTTAATTTAGAAAATTGGAATTTTGTAAATGTACAAAATTTAGATTTGAGTCAAGAGCTTACGGCTGAAAATTCGCCTATAGATTTAGCGAGTTTTGATATTGTTATTGTTGCAAATACCTTATATAGATCTGATGATTGCTCAAGGTCACAAAAGAACATTAAAAAGTTATTAGCGCCTAAAGGTGTTTTATTGATGCTCGAAAGAGAGTCTGATCGTTTTATGGATATGACTTTTGGTCTAGAAAATGATTGGTGGGTTCATAGCACAGAGGATTCAGGGCCAATTCCACTACTAATGACTGCAAATGCGTGGCGTTCTGAATTAAAAGAAACGGGTTTTGAGCAAGTTGAGCTATTAGTAGAACCTGAAGCTACTGGTGATATTGGTGCTTTTATGGCAGTGGCGCAAAATCTTATTGATGATGTCAGTAATAAAGACTCTGAATCATTCATCGAAGATATGCAGACTTGGATGGTGTTGAAAGATGAATCAACTGATTCTTCAAAATTAGCTCAAGAAATGATTAACCAGTTATCAAAAATGGGTCACAAGGTAGTGATCGTTGAAGCTGGAGAAACCTATAAGCGTCTCGGTCAACTGCATTTTTCAATTGATATAAATGCTTTAGATAATCCGGAAGAAAATTTTTCTCATATAATTTCTACTTTAAATAAGATTGATATCCATTGTGATCACATCATTCATTTGATGGGTTTACGTTGGCACTCTAATATCAATTCATTAGAGAATAATGAATTACATTTGCAACAATTAAGATGTGCAAGCACAATTGATTTGATTAAAAGCTTAGAGATTCTCAATATTGAAAACGTTCCTTCTCTTAAGTTAATTACTTCAGGTGGAGCAACAATTACTAATGAAGATTTGATTTTTCCTTATGAGTCGAATCCTTCTCAAGCTGCTCTCTGGGGTTTGGGGCGCGTCATTATGAATGAGCACCCTGATTTAGATTGTCAGATGTTCGATCTGCAGGGAACGTTTGAAGCAGATTCAGCTTGTCGTTTATTAAGTAAAGAATTATTGATAAAAGACAGCGAGTTAGCTACTGGACCAAGAGAAAGTGAAGTAATCTTGAACGAAAATGTAAGGCATGTTTTACGCATGACT
>JBALXO010000028.1:37356-38999 GCA_036960615.1 Cocleimonas sp.
GCTTGTTTTAGTTCCAGAGTGATTACACAGACAACAGCAATTACTAAGAAACCAGAGGGCTGGAGTTTTGAGGAAGCAACCACAATTCCAACGACTTTCTTTACGGTTTATTATGCGTTGAAACACCTTGCCCATATTGAAGCAGGAGAAAAAATTCTAATTCATGGTGCTGCGGGTGGTGTTGGTATTGCTGCAATTCAATATGCTCGTTATTGTGGAGCGGAAATATTTGCAACAGCGGGAAGTGATGAAAAACGTGATTTTGTGCGTTTATTGGGTGCCGATCATGTAATGGACTCGCGTTCATTGGCCTTTGCCGATGATATTATGCAGATCACTAATGGTGAAGGTGTTGACATTGTTCTTAATTCTTTAGCTGGTGAAGCTATCACGCGAAACCTTGCGGTATTAAAACCTTTTGGTCGTTTTCTGGAATTAGGAAAACGTGATTTTTACGAAAATAGCAAAATCGGCTTACGTCCTTTCCGTAATAATATCTCTTATTTCGGCATTGATGCTGATCAGTTATTAATTGAACGTCCAGATTTAGCAAACAGACTATTCAAAGAAATGATGTCACTCTTTGATAATGGTAGTTTGAGACCCATGCCGTTCCGAAGTTTTCCTGCAACACGGATACAAGATGCGTTTCGCTATATGCAACAATCACGTCAAATTGGTAAAGTTGTGGTTTCTTTTGAAAACGGAAACTCGATACCTCAAGATGAAATCCAAGCTTTACTTAAGCAAGATGAAGAGCTGCAATGTGATCCAAATGGTTGTTATTTAGTTACAGGTGGTTTGAGCGGTTTTGGACTTAAAACAGCAAGTTGGTTGACCCAAAAAGGCGCAAGAGCCTTAGTTCTTATTAGTCGAAGTGCTAATGTTGATGAGCCATCAAACAAAATAATCGAATCCTTAAAATCAAAAGGTGTAGAGGTATACATTCGTGCTTGTGATGTAACAGATAAAGTTTCTTTGTTGAACTTAGTAGCAGAAATACAGCGTGATATAGCTCCTTTGAAAGGTCTAATACACGCTGCAATGGTACTTGATGATGGTTTGATTCGAAATATGTCACAAGTCCAATTATTAAAGGTTATGAAGCCTAAAGTAATAGGTTCTTGGAACCTCCATGAAGTAACAGCTGATATCAAGTTAGATTTCTTTGTGCTTTATTCATCTGCTACAACCTTCGTTGGCAATCCTGGACAGGCAAATTATGTTGCTGCGAACAGCTATATGGAATCGCTGGTAAATTACAGAAGGTCAAAAGGATTGAATGCCTGCTTTGCAGCATGGGGTGCAATTTCTGATGTTGGTTATTTAGCGCGTAATGAAGATACAAAAAAAGCCTTGCAGTCTCGTTTAGGTGGTGAAGCTCTAAATTCTGATAAAGCATTAATAATGTTAGAAAAAATTATTTTGAGTAATAAGGCTGGTGTTGCAGTTATTGATTTGGATTGGGGTGTGATACAGAGAATGATGCCGTCAGCAAGTTCTGCTAAATATGAAGAGTTACAACGTAATGTAAAAAAATCAGATAGCGATCATGAAGATATTCAAACGTTAATTACGAATTTAAGCTCTGAAGAAATTCAAGATCTAGTTGTTGATTTATTGCTTGATGAAATTGAACAAAT